>CAZMWS010000065.1:0-9869 GCA_964570085.1 uncultured Lentisphaeraceae bacterium
ACGGGACTCCTCCACCGCCGACAACGCCGACAGCTGGGATTCCTCATTTTCCGCAATCCGGTGATCGAAGTCCGCCAGCGTCGCCAGCGCCACCTGGTATTCGTCATTCTTCCGGATCAGCGCGGTCTTCACCTGGAATTGCTGGCGTTCCTCCCGGAGCTTCGTGCCAGTTGCCTCCAAGGACGACAGGGTTTCTTCGCGGGAACGCAGTTCTTCCGCCTGTCGGCTCACATCCTGCGCCTGTTCCCGATACTCTTCCCGCGCCTGATCCCACTGTTCGTGGATCTTCCGGGATTCCTCGCGCAGCTGCGCGACCTCCAGGTCCAGGCGCTGGAGCCCGAGAAGGCCGCGGGCACAAGTATTCTGAGTGACATCCTGCATCACTATTTTTCTCCTATCGTTCAAGGGTCGCTTGCACTCCCGCCCTCTCCCGCACGCAAGGGAAGAAATCCCCTCGCTCCCCGCGCGCACTCCAGGAGAAAAATGACTCCCCCGGGTCTCCAAAAAGGCGGATACGCCCTCCTGCGCCAAACTCCCTCGCCGGCGCCAGTGGGCTCTCTGTCATGATGGTGTTTTTTGTTCAACCGGATGCCCGGCGCCAAAGAATCCCCAGGCTAAATTGCCTGGTCGATGGCGCGCAGCACCCGGAGATTCACGTCGCGGACCCACTCCTCGGAATGGGGGTAGTCCGTCATCTTCAAGGGTCGCTCCAATCCCTCCTGCAAAATCGCGAGCACCCGCTCCCGTCCCACCAGGGACTCCAGGAGCTGGCAGGCGCGGTAGTCCTGCATGGCCTCGTGGAAGACCTCGTAGCGCAGGGAGTCCACGGGCGCGCCATCGTTGCCGGGATAGACCAGGAAGGAATCCCCGCCGAAGAATCCGTATCCGGCGCTGGTGTTCTGCCAGGGATTCAGATTCTGGTCCAGGGAATACTGGGAGAACCAGAAATTATGCCCCCAGTGCAAAAAGCCCTCCTGACCCAACGCATAGAGCAAGACGCCCAATACGCGATTCCGCCAGCTTGGCATGCCCAGAAGACGATTGGGGACGCCATCGCCCCAATTGCCACAGTAGTAGCACCAGCGGCTGGATACCGGCAAGTCCGCAAAGTGCTCCACGGCATTGGTGACCGGGATGGGGTGGCGGCTGATGCCCTGCTTCACGTATTCCACATCGGAGAGCGCATCGAAGACCGGGAATTCCTCCTCGGGAAGGAATTCCGTCATCAGCGACAGGCTCGCCCGATAGCGCTCCAGGGAATCGCCGCCGGGCTCGTCGGAGTTATGGAAGATGCATTTGCCCGCCAGATCCTCTTTCCGCAGGAACGCCGCCAACGCCGGCAGCAACTGCCGGAGGAATTCCCGGTATTCCGGAGAATCTGCGGGCACATCCCATCCGAAGCGCCGCTCGCCATCCACCAGGATCTTCGGCGTCGCCTTGGCACCCCACTGGGTGAAGGCGTGGGCGAATTCGAAGCGCTCCATGCCGCAGCCGCGGGCTTCGTCAAGCCAGCGCTTCAGCAGCGAGAAATCAAAGACGTATCGCCCCTCCTGGAAGGAGATCTTCAGAAGCTGGCAATCGGGGCGTTCCCGTCCGATGGCGGTATCCAGAGGCGGAGTCCAGAGCGGGGTAAAGAGGACATTCACGCCGTGGGAGAGCATGTCCTTCACGTAGGCACGCAAGACCCCCCAGAACTCCTCGCTGCCATACCCCAGGCGATACCACTTCTGGAGGCAGTCCACATGGAACCAGGAGCAGGACCAGAGGCTCTGCTTCGGCAATTCCGCCGGGAGGATCTCCAGCTGCGCCTCCACCACCATCGGCGCAATGCGCTCGCAGGGCCATACCAGATCCAGCTGCTCCTTCGGAGGCGTGGAGAGCAGAATCCGCAGGGGGAAACGCCCGGAGGGGCACTCCCGCGGCACATCCACGGAGACCCAGAGGCTCACCCACTTTCCGGCGGGCATCGAAACGAGATTCCCCGGCGCCAAGGGCAACAATGGATCCGGGAAATTCCCGGGTTTCGTGGTAATCGTCAGTGGATCCTTGGGATCCGCGGGCAGATCGCAGAAGACGGTGCCCGTCTGGCGGACCGTCACGTAGTCCCGGAAGAGGGAGTCCACCTGGCACAGAAAGAAGGTGCGCACGGGTGCAAAGACCGCCACCTGGAAATTCAGGCGCTGTCCCTGCAGCACGGGAAAGGTCCGCGTGCGGCAGGGTGTGGCGGTGAGCTCGTCCGTCAAGAAGACCTTCTGCAGATCGTCCAGCAGACAGATGCGGTATTCGCTCCGGGAGTCCATGGCGCGTTCTCTCTTTTCCGTCACCAGGAGCTACTCGAAGGACTGTGTTTCGCCCTGGATGCCGATGGAGGGCAACTCCACCTTGCCCAGCTTCGCCGGCTTCTCGTAGAGGCTCTCCGCACGATCCGCGATATTCGCCATGTGTCGGCCGATCTTCCGGATCTCCTCCAGCAACTCCAGGTAGATGATGCCCACCTGCGGCACGCACAATCCCGAGTTGATACGATTCAAGTGCTCCCGCTCGCAGGCGGTCAGCGCCTCCACCATCTTGTGGCGAAGCTCCTTGGCGTGCGCCACATTCTCCGGGGTATTCCTCTCCAGGGTATGGATCACCGCCTCCGCAAGCTTTCCAAGCTGCTGATGCAACGCATCCAGCTCCTCGTCCGCCTTGGCGCTGAAACGGCGGCCCCGCTCTTCCAGACGAGAAATGATGTTCTGGATGATGACCGTATGGTCGCCAATGCGCTCGGCGTCATTGGCGCAGTGCAACAGCAGCGGGATCTGTCCGGCTTCGTTGGAGGTCAACTCACCCTGCTGCATAAGGGAGGACAGGTAGTCCGAGATCTCCTGCTGGCGCTGGTCCACATCCTCCTCGCGCTTCTCCAACTGCTTCACGATGCGCTGGTTGGATTCGTCGTTGTGATTGTAGATATTGATTGCGCAATCCACCATCCGCCAGGACTTCTGGAGCATCTTCCGCAAGGCCGCGGTAGTCTGCGCCAGGGCAATGGAGGGTGTAGAGAGCAGAAGGGGATCCAGGCGCCGGAACTTCACGTCCTTCCGGTTCACCGGGATGATCTTCTCACACAGCCGCGCCAGCTGCGGGATGAAGGGCAGGAAGACGATCGTCGAGAAGACATTGAAGATCGTGTGGGAGTTCGCGATCAGACGCGGCAATTCCGCGCCGGGGGAGCACAACCGGATGAACCAGAAGAAGAAGGGCTCGCCCTTTACGCGCATCCAGAAGGTGACCGCGATCAGCAGCACGCCCAGCGCCTGCGTCAGGGTATGCGCCATGGCCGCCTGCTTCGCCACGCGGTTCGCAGAAATGGCCGCCAGCTGGGCAGTGATGGTGGTGCCGATATTGGAGCCCAGCGCCAGCGCCACTGCCGTATAGAAGTCCAGCATGTCGTTGTTGGCAAGAACGATGATCAGACCCGTGCACGCCGAGCTGCTCTGGATCACCACCGTCACCAGCATGCCCACCATGATCGCGCCAAAGACCGCCAGGGGCGGCATGATGCCATCCACGGGCGCACACTGGAAATACTGCAACGCCGATTTGATGAATTCCAGCTCCTGCAGGGTGCCATTCATCATCTCCATGCCCAGGAACAGGAAGCCGAAGCCCATGATGACCTCGCCCCAATGGGTGATGCTCCGCTTCTTGCTGATGAACATGATCAATCCCAGGATGATGGAGGGGAAGATCACGGCGCTGATATTGAAGGCCACCAGCTGGCCCGTCACCGTGGTACCAATATGCGCACCGCAAATAATGCCGATGGCCTGCTCCAGATTCAACAGTCCCGCATTCACAAAGCCCACCACCATCACCGTGGTCGCCGCAGACGACTGAATCACCGAGGTGACCCCCACACCCGTCAACACCGCCACAAAGCGATTCTTGGCAAAAAGACGCAGAATCGACCGCATCTTGCTGCCGGCCACCTTCTGCAGGCCATCGCTCATCAACGTCATGCCATAAATGAAGATGGCTACGCCGCCAAGAACCTTAAGAATAGATTGTACCATGAAAGACTCCTAAAGGGGGGTCGACTTTGTTCGTGTTCGGTTAGAAATTCGCAAGTCTCCTAATATAACGCACCCACCCCTCACGCCCCTCCGAAACACCCCATACGACAGTAAACAAAAGGGGCGGGCAGACACGCCAAAAGACGCATCCGCCCGCCCCGGACGACGGGATGTTCCGCGCTAGAGCAGCAGCGCGCCGTCCTGGACTAGGTAGACCACGTAGTCACCCAGGAGCTTTCCGTTGGCATAGAGCCGCAGGCACACGTAGTCCTCTGCCGCAGTGGGAGCCCCCTGCATGGGAATCCGGATCCACTTGGATTCCACGACAGCCTCTCCCTTGAAGGCATAGAACCAGGTCATCTCGGGAACCGAGAAGTACTGTGCATCGAAGGTCACATGGATGCTGGGATCCACGGAGCCCTCGGTGAGCAGCAGCAAGTCACCGGTGGTAGTCACCGCGTCCTCCAGGACCTCGGCGTAAATGCCGAGAGGAAGGATCTTGTCGGTGTAGTTCGACAGGGTGAATTCGAGCACTTCACTGACAATGGACTTGTCGTCCGCGTAGGCAGTAACGGTCCAGGTGTAGGAGGCAGCTGCGTCCTCGGGGAACTCCAGCTCCACCACAGTGCTATTGCCGGAGAGCTTGGTGAGCTCCTCGACCAACTCGCCGTCTTCATCGTAGATCCGCAGCTCGTAGCCATCGGCATTGGAGGCAACGGGCCACGTGAAGTGGACCGTGCCATCCGTCAGGACCTTCCCGTCTGCCGGAGAGAAGGCGGGGGTGTCGCCCCACTCCAGGAGCTTCTCGTTCAACAAAGTGAACTCGTGCTCGTCACTATCGATGGACTTGTCGCCCGCGTAGGCCGTGACAGTCCAAGTATAGGCAGCGGAGTCATCGGGGAGCTCCAGCTCCACCTCGGTGCTGTTGTCGGGAAGCTCGGTGAGCTCCTTGACCAGTTTTCCATCTTCATCGTAGATCCGCAGCTCATAGCCTTCGGCATTGGAGGCCTCGGGCCACGTGAAGCGGACCGTGCCATCCGTCAGGACCTCATCGTCTGCCGGAGAGAAGGCGGGGGTATCGCCCCACTTCAGGGGCTTGTCATTCGTCAGGGTGAACTCGAGCTCGTCGCTGACGATGGACTTGTCGTCCGCGTATGCAGTGACGGTCCAGGTGTAGGTAGCGGAGTCATCGGGGAACTCCAGCTCCACCACGGTGGAATTGCCGGAGAGCTCGGTGAGCTCCTTGACCAGCTTGCCATCCTCATCGTAGATCCGCAGCTCGTAGCCCTCGGCATTGGAGGCCACGGGCCACGTGAAGCGGACGGTACCATCCGTCAGGACCGCCTCGTCTGCCGGAGAGAAGGCGGGGGTATCGCCCCACGCCAGGACCTTCTCGGAGGGATCCGGCACGATAATGGTCAGCACCTGGGTGGCAGGACCGCTCCCCTCGGGATTGGTGCCAGTGACCACCAGGGTATACTCGCCGGGATCCGGCAGCTGCAACTCCTGTCCGGAGATCACGGGGAGGATATTTCCGTCTTCGTCAGGCGTGAAGGGCACGGGACCAATCTTCTGAATCTCCTTGCCATCCTCGTCGTATACCACCATCTCGTAGGTGCTGGCCAGAGGAATGGTGATATCCGGCAGAGTCACCTTGCCCTCCTCGTCAGTGGTGACCGTATCCTCGTCACAGGTGGCAGCGCCAGGCAGGCCGTATTTCGGCGCGGAATTGATCTCCTCCGCACAGAGATCCCCGATGGCTTCCGCCTCACTGTCCCAGACGTAGATCTCCACAGCATACATCGCCTCTGACTTCAGGCCATCAAAGCCGGCGTTGTAGAAGTCCTCAGGAAGCACCTCGGTCTGACCGGGCTCCAGACGGATCGACACGGGCTCGTCATCCTCCTCCATGTCCTCGGTGTAGAGCAACACCACATGGCCATCGACATGCTTCTCAGGATCGGCGCATTCGAAGGAGATCGGGGGATACCAGGGCGTGCAACCCACATACACGGTGAGCGTGGCCGGCTCACTGGTCTTGTGATCCTCCACACCGCCACTGGTGCCATCGTCCGTTCCCGTGAAGGTGATGACGGCGCTGGCACCCATCGGCGCATCCTCCTTCACGGTATAGGAGACACGGAGGGTCGTGCCGTCCGGCTCCACAGTGGGCGTCACATCCCCGAAGATGCCCTCGGGATCCTCTATGCTGACAATCTCACCGGAAAGCATCTTCTGGCCCAGGGATTCCTCCCCCTCGCCCACGTCACACGTGATGTTCGAAATCTTCGCAAGCCCCCGCTGGTCCGGAAGGACATACACCGTGGAAGACGGCACCACAGGCACACGGTTCACATGGTTGACCTTAACGTAGATATAGAGATGCTCAACCGAGTCTTGGGTCCAATAAAAATACCCTTCGTCAACGGCTACTAAGTCAATAGAAGGCATGTCCTCACCGTCATTGAAGTATTCCTCTGGCAACTTAAGGGTGATTTTTCCCGATGTTAGATCCAAAGAAAACTCATTGCCGACAATCATATCATTGGTTCGTGGGTTGTAGTCATGCCAGATATAATCATAATACATGACATTATCCGGGTTATTATGGGTAGGCTTCGCGTCGCCGTCAGCGACATCCACATCATAGGCCGCCACATAGAGGACCGCGGACTCCTCCATGCCCTGTTCCAACTCCCAGATGAACGTATTGCTCGCCAGCGGCGCAGGCGCAGAGGCGGGCTCCGTAGCCGGTTCCTCCCCTACGTGGTAGAAGTAGGGATAGACATTGTCCATGCTATATTCAACTCCAAAATAGGAATAGACCTTGTAGTCCGGCTTATCCTCATAGGGAGTGCTGTAGGCGCCTAACTCAAGCTTCAAAACTTCGCTCCGGGTAAAATGGCTAGCGTCGGTGAAGGTGGCGCCATTCGCCCCGGGGAGCTGTCCCTCTTCCACGGAAAGGATCTCCACGCCAGACATCTCCGTCCAGGTCTGACCGCCATCCTTGCTACGAGACCACTTGTAGTCATATCCCGCAATGGCATCATTGTCAAAGTCCTGCCAGCCCATAGGATTAGCCTTGGGAACAACATAGAAGTACTTTTTGTCGCGCGAAGCGCGATCCTCCTCCAAGATTTCGAACGCCTGGTAAGCATCATATACAAGCAGCTCCTGATCCACATCCTTGACGGTCACGGTCACCTCGGCGCAGCCCTCCAGGGAAGAGCATCTATCCTCCGCATAGATCTTGACGGTGAAGTCCTTCTGGGAAGGCCGCTTGCCCGTAACCGGATCGTTGGAAATGGTGTCGTATCCTTTCGCCAGTGTCACACGCAATGTGGCATGATCCTCGTATTCGCCACTGTCCACAAAATGGGCAGAGTCCTCTTTCCAGGTGACTACCCCACTCCATCCTTCGGGATACTCCACACGCCAGTTGGCCACACCGGCGGGATAGACGCCGGAATCGGTGACAGTGAGGTCAATGGGGAATTCAGTGAACTGGTTGTCTGGATTTTCCGGATCCACCTCCTCCACCGTGATGGCGCTCGGGGAAGCCGTCACCACAGGCGCGGGATTGTTGCTGAAATTGATCTTTGCCGTGAAGGTGGTATAGGCGTTCTCCTTATCGGCAATCTGGATGTTGCAGGTGCTGCTATACTCTTCCGAGCTGAGGCGAATGTCCTCGGGAATGGTGTAGTTCACCGTCACGTGACACAAATCCGGTGTGGTGGCTGAGACGAAGGAGGAGATCTCCACTTCGCCAGTGAGACCGCTTCCGGAATCCAGGGGCCAGGAGCTGGGGATGACCAGGTCGTCCACGCCATCGTCATCGGTGACAAAGAAAGAACACAAACCCGTTGCCCTGCCGCCAGTATGGAACTCCATGGTGTCGGACTCGATGTACTCCACCACGGGCGCGGTATTCACCACCAGAATAGTGGACGGCATCTCGTAGGTCGTGGCGACCGACGTGACGGTATTGTGTGACTGTGCATGGATGGTTGCCTTGAGGGTCCGGCCCTTCTGGAAGGGCTTGGTCGCCTCCGTTCCATCCTCGTAGGCGTAGGTAGTGGTGTAGCTGGTGGGATCACCATCGGGATCGGTGACATCCGCCACCACCGTCATGTCCGCCCTGGCAAGTACCCGGTAGGTATCCGTGGCACTGTCGTACTCCACGCCATTCCCCTGGATCTCCACACTGTTGACGACACAGGGACGATCGGTGTTCAGGATAGAAACCCAATGATCTTCTAGGGTGAGGCTCTCCTGATACCCCTCGGAACCGCCGTCCGTGACCTCGAGAGTGACGGTGTACCACTGGGAACTGCCCTTTCGGCCATTTACCGCAGTGTAGGGGATCACAAAGTCGGAGTCAGAAACGACCACGTGGTAGAAATACTCGTTGGAGTTGAGATCGCCAGCCCCCTCGGGCTTCTCCTGGACCAGCTTCACGTCAAAAGCGAGATCCTCAAAGCCATCGGCAGAGAGGATCATGCGGGCATTCTCGCAGAGATTCGCATCGTCTTTATCTCTCTCCGTCTCAATGAAGTAGATATCCCGACCCGTCGCGGTCTTCACCATTTCGCCTTCTTTGATGTCAAGATGACCCGTGGAGAACTCGCGCAACTCCGGGGGATCATCCACGTCGTTCACATGGACAGTCACCGTGGTCGTCACAGACAGCGTGCGCTCCAGATCGGGATTCGTGGAACGCGCGGTGACCGTGATGGGGATATCCCCCGAGAGGTTCGTCTTGGGAAGGAAACGAAGGCTGCCATCCTCCTTCAACGAAACCGAGCCAACACCACTCTCCACATTGGCATAAATGAAGGTCACTTCGTCCGTTTCCGAAAAGCCCTCGCCATCCCACGCCACACTGGAAAACTGCTCGTCCGTGGGATAGATATCAAGACTCCCCTCCTCGTCCATCTCATAGCCGTCAACCACATTGAACTGGAAACCGGCCTCCGATACAATCGACGAAGGACCATCCAAGGTGACCTTGTCATAGTAGTCAGAAAAATCATACTCACCGGCAAGGGTGGACTCCGCATAAATCGTCTTCTGCCCCTTAACCTGCACCTTCGATGCCCCAGGCTTCACGGTATAATAGAAGGTCCCGAGATACTCGTCAACAAGATTGGGCTGCAACACACAGTCACCGTATGCCCTACCAATTCGAAATTCCCGAACGGAATCCTTATTCGCACTGAGATTATCTTTATACCAAAGAACTATTGAGGCATACTTTTCGGGGATATCGATTCCGCCCCACGTGACGCTATCGTTCTCCCTAGACATATAAAGCATGACATACTCCACACCGTTTTCATCGGTGGTCATGTAGGTCTTGACGGCGCACTTGGTGGAGACGCCATCGATGTACCGCCCTTCCAGAAACTCGCCGCTGGGAAGGATGGAGCCAGAAATCATCTTGACGGACCAGTCGGCTAAAAGCCCCTGGACCAGCAGAAGGGAAAGGCAGAGAAGGGACACAAAGACGCCCTTTCGGGAGAAACCCCCGTAGGAGGTGTGTTGCATGATGGTATTACTCCTCAGTAATGTTCGCAGTTTCAAGGGAAAAAGGCAAAGAAAACAAAGAAGCAAGAAGGCAAAAACTACCCCTTTTGGGACAGTTCCCGCAAATATAATAGACAAAAACAGACTCCACATGACACAACCAGAATATTTCAAAAAAACACTGACAGAATACGACAGAATTTCTGCGTAATTTCTGCGTGAAATTCTTGGATGTAGTTTTTTTGCGAGAGGATGCTGAACAGCGTAAAGGCCGTATGTTTTTTTCGG
>CAZMWS010000066.1:0-9862 GCA_964570085.1 uncultured Lentisphaeraceae bacterium
AAGGCCATCTCGCGGGTGCCGTCCACCACGGTCAAGGAGGGGAAGGTCTCCTTCAAGCGTGGCAGGAGCGTCTGTTCGAAGGGCGCGCCGATGGTAAGCAGGAGCTCCGCGCGCCCCAATGCGGCGACCGTGCGTGCATCGGGCTGGTAGGTCTCCGGGCTGACGCCCGCGGGCAGCAGCACGCCCACCGATACCTCAGCGCCGCCGACGGCCTCCAGCGCCTCCGCCATGGGCGGAAGAGTCACATAGACCGACAGCGGTGCCGCCGACAACATCCTGCACGACGCCACCAGGAGCGCCGCAACTACCAGCGCGCAACGGATTGTTCTTACACCACGGGACATCTTCGGAACCCCAGGAGGGGCTACTTCTTATCGGCCTCGGAGAGCTCCTTCTGGAAGGTGACGGCGGAGAATTTCTCCTCCATCTCCCGGTAGTGCTTCTGGAGGTAGTTCACCAGGGGTTTGGGCATGCACTGGCTGATGCGCTCGGCGGTCTCGGTATTGCAACCCAGGATGGCATCGGAGACCTGTGCCAGCGTGATCTGCTCGGCGGGTCGGCTCAGGACGTAGTCGTAGGACTCGGGGGGATCGGCCTCGGGCTGCCGCTGGAGCACCAGTCCCGCGCGGGTCAGGCTCTCCAGGCAGAACTCCAGTTCGCGAATGGAGACATTGTGCGCCATGGCGAATTCGCCGGCATTCCAGAAGCCCTTCCCTTCCCGATAGCAGCGGCTGATGTCCTCCACAATCGCGATGCCCAGAAGGTGATTTGCGCCGGCCTCCACGGGGAGCATCCGCTTGGTCTGGCGGAGCAGCCGCTGATTCTGGGCGGCGTAGCAGAGCTCCGCCCCCAATAGCACCACCATCCAGCTGGTGTAGAGCCATGCCAGGAAGAAGGGCAGCGATGCGAAGGCGCCGTAGATGGCGTTGTAGCGCGCCAGGCCGATCTGCCAGTGGATGTAGACCAGCAGCACCGCGCCCCAGACAATGCCCGCCACCGCGCCGGAGAGCAGCGCGGGTCCCACATCCACGCGGGTATTGGGCAGGAAGAAGTAGAGCGCCGCGAATGCCAGCACCAGGCAGAGCACCAGGATGAGCTTCGCCAGCGCCTGTCCCAGCCACGCCACCACGGGCGAGCTGGTATGGAGCATATCCGCCAGGGCGCCAGAGTTGATGAAGCTATTCAGCGACAGCACCGCCGACAGCAGAATGGGCATCAGCAGGAGCACCACCAGATACTCGCTGAACTGCCGCAGGAGGGTGCGGCCCCGCTGGACACACCAGATGTCATTGAAGCTGCTCTCCAACTTCTGGATGGACATCACCACCGTGCACAAGAGCGTGAGCACACCCACGATTCCCAGGGCGGCGAAATTCGTCTTGTCCACGTAGGTAATCACCTTCAGGATGCCGTCCTGCACCGGTCCCGGGAGCTCCGCCACAAAGCCGGGCCGCACGCGGTTGGCGGGATACGGCGGCACCTCCACGGGCGCCGACGACTCCGCCTCGGGGACCACAGCGACAACATCGGTTCCGGCGGCGGTTTCGGTTCCCGCGGGGGGCTCGGCGGTCTTCGCCTCGTCCACGGGAGTCTCCTTGGGGACCACGCGATAGATATTCTGTTCTTCGCCGGTAGCGGGATCCGTCTGCACCAGGGTCTCGATGCCCAGGTGTCCCAGCAGCTGTTGCTGGAAGCCCATTCCCTTGCAGAAGGAGAGTGCGATGGCCAGCACGGGGACCAGGGAGACCATGGTGATGTAGGTCAGCGCGCTGCTCTGGAGGGTGCAGCGGTCGTCCACCACGCCGCGGACCGCCACCACCATCAAGCGGCAGAAGGAGTATCCCCCGCGCTTCAGGAAGCGGAGCGCCTTGAAGTCGGCATTCCAGATCTTCTTGGTGAAGAATTCCACCACGCTACGGACCGGCTGGAAGGTCATCCAGCGTTCTAGGGAGTCGTCTGCCATTTCGGATTTTCTCCTTGTTTGGGGTGTGGGGAGCGAGAAAGGGGCTTTGCCAGTCGCGCGGAGTTTTGCGCGCTGTTCAGATCAGGAAGAGGAGCCATCCCGCCACTGCGGAACCGATGAGAGTCCACAGGACATTCGGCTTCCAGCGGAACTGGACAAAGAGTACCACGGCGAAGATCAGGATGCCCTGCCAGCAGACGCCGAAGGACTCTCCGGCGCGCCAGAGCGCCTGCACGGGTGCGGTAAAGAGCGAGGTCTCCGCAAAGAAGATCACCGCCGCCGCAATGAGTCCCAGGGTCGCGGGACGGATGCCGAAGAGGACGCCCTGCCAGTGACGGTTCTTCTCGAAGGATTTCAAGAAGAGCCCGACCAGCAGTCCGAGGATGATGGAGGGCGTAGTGACGCCCAGGGTGCCCGCCACCGCGCCGAAGAATCCGCCCTCCTGCTGGCCGATGTAGGTGGCCACATTCAGTCCCACGGGCCCGGGGGTCATCTGCGCCAGCGCCACGATATCCGCGAATTCGCTGGCGGTCATGAGTCCCCGCCGGGTCACCAGTTCGTCCTGGAAGAAGGGGATCATGGCGTATCCGCCGCCGAAGGTGAAGAATCCGATCTTCACGAAAAGGAAATAGAGAGAGAGGAGGCTCATTGCTCACCCTCCCCCGCGGCCTTCCTGTGCCGCCAGATCCAGAGGGTCAGGAGCCATCCCAGGACCGCGCTGACCACCAGCACCAGGACCGCATTAGCGCCCAGGAATGCCAGGCACACGAAGGAGACCGCCGCCACAATCCAGGTGAAGGCGCGCCCCAGGCCCTCCTTGCCCTTGAAGACCTGCTTCGCCAGGCTCACGGAGGCATAGAGGATCAGTGCGGCCACGCCGGCGCGCACCCCCAGGAAGAGGTGGGAGACCGCCTCGTAGGTGCGGATCTTCGCCACCAGGCTCGCCAGCACCACGATCGCCAAGAACGGCGGCAGCACCGCGCCCGCCAAGGCGCAGATGGCGCCCAGCACTCCCGCCACGCGGTAGCCCAAGAGCACGCCGATATTGCAGGCGATGATGCCGGGCATGGACTGCATGGCGGCCACGGTGTCCATCATCTCCTCATCCGTGACCCACTTGCGCTTCTCCACCAGCTCCTCCCGCATTGCGGGGAGCATGGCCAGACCGCCTCCCAGAGTCACCAGGGAGATAACGAAGAATATTCGGAAGAGCTCTCGCAGACGATATGGCAGGGAGGCCTTTTCCATGGCTTGGACATCCGGTTTTGATGCTTCACGGGAGGCCGGAATCCCCTCCCCTTTCAGAATAACGAAGGGCAACGAGCGGAACGGCGAGAGGCCCTTCCTTGCCTCTCCTCCTTGCCCCGCCGGTTGCCCGGGAGACCAGCGCACGCCACAAAAGACTGGGCGGCGCCGGCGCGAATGTGTTTCCGGCTATCCGGATGCCTACATAGA
Organism: uncultured Lentisphaeraceae bacterium; assembly: GCA_964570085.1. Taxonomy (GTDB): domain Bacteria; phylum Verrucomicrobiota; class Lentisphaeria; order Oligosphaerales; family Oligosphaeraceae; genus UBA1724. Next base: position 3,419 of record CAZMWS010000066.1, read on the forward strand.
GGCCTTCTTCACACGGTCAGAATACTCGCCGGTGCGGGTGTCGATGCGGACCAGGTCGCCCACGCCCACGAAGGTAGGAACATTGATCTCGTAGCCATTCTCGATCTTGGCGGGCTTCAGGCAGTTGGTGGCGGTGTCGCCCTTGAAGCCGGGCTCGGTCTCGGCGATGACCTTCTCCACGAAGATGGGGAGGGTGATGTCGATGGGACGGCCGTTGAAGAAGAGGATGGAGCACTCCATGTCGTCTTCCAGGAAATACTTGTTGCGGCCCAGGACCTTCTCGTCCACGCGGACCTCCTCGTTGTCCTGATCCAGGAAGATAAAGACGCCGTCGCCCTCGTCATAGGAGAAATTGACGGTGCGCTCGGCCAGATCGGGCTGGTCGATCTTGTCACCGGGGCGATAGGCCTTCTCGGTGGTGGAGCCGCTGAGCATATTGCGCATCTTGCAGCGGTAGATCGCCTGGCCCTTGCCGGGCTTCATGAAATCATATTCGGTGATGAGGTAAGGGTCGCCATCAATCTGGACCTTCAGACCCTTGCGCAAATCGGAAACATCGTACGGCATTGCAGTTTTCTCCTTACAGTTTACATTCTAAAAACTTAGCACGGTAGGAGAGACCGCCGTCGCCGGCAACCGGCACCCACATCGTGCGCAAATGCCTTAAAATAGTGCGATTATGAAAAATTTCAACCTATCTCCGCAGGAATGGGAGGGGGCCTGTCGGAGAATCCAGGAACGGACGGGCCATGTCTTCCGGAATCCCGAGCTATTGCGACAGGCGCTGACGCACTCCAGCTACGCCGGCGAGTGTCCGCATCCCGGCTGTCCCTGGAATGAGCGCCTGGAATTCCTGGGGGATGCGGCGTTGCAGCTGGTGATCTCCCGGCGGCTCTTCCTGGAGATGCCGGATTGCCAGGAGGGCGAGCTGACCCGCGCGCGCTCCGTGCTGGTGGACGAGCCCGCCAATGCCCGAAACGCGGTCTCCCTGGGGCTCCACGAGGCGCTTCTCTTGGGGCATGGCGAGGCTCAGACGGGCGGGCGGCACCGCCCCTCCATCCTGGGGGATCTCTTCGAGGCATTTCTGGGGGCAGTGCTGCTGGACGGCGGGCTACCCTGCGTGGAGAAGATCCTGCAGGATGTCTATCCCTCCTTGACGGAGGCCGCGAAGCAGGCCGAGCAGGATGACAACCCGAAGGGCGCGCTGCAGCAGCGCTGCCAGGCGCTCTTCGTGAAATCGCCCACCTACCGGCAACTCTCCGCCACCGGCCCCAGCCACGCGCCACACTTCCGATGCCAGGCACTCCTCCCCGACGGACGGACCTTCGATGGCACCGGCACCACCAAGAAACAGGCCGAACAGGAGGCCGCACGCAATGCGCTGGCGGCACTGGACGACACCAACGCACCCGAGAAAGCCTAGCCATGGACTCTTCCGCACCCAGAAACGTCATTTTGGACACCGACTGGTTCACCGATGTGGACGACGTCATGGCGGTCCGCGCGCTGATTCGCCTCCACCAGAGGGGCATTTTCCATCTTTTGGGGGCCTGCATCAACGCCGTGTATCCCCAGAGCGCGCGCTCCCTGGATGCCTTCCTGCTGGCGCACGGCGTGGATGTGCCCGTGGCCATCACCCGTGACGACCTGGGCGTCAAGACCCCGGGGCCCTCCTACCAGAAATTCCTCGCCGCCCTGCCCTCAAAATACGAGAGCAACGACGCCACGGAGACCCCGGTACGCCTCTACCGCAGGCTCCTGGCGTCCTCGGCGACACCCGTGGAGGTCCTCTCCATCGGCTTCGCCAACAACCTGGCCGCGCTGTTGGAGAGCCCCGCCGACGACCTCTCGCCGCTGACTGGAATTGAGCTAGTCCGTCAGAAGGCCTGTCATCTCTGGATGATGGCGGGCGCCTGGCCCGAGGGGCGGGAATACAACCTCTCCTGCGGTGACGACGTGAATCCCTACATTGCCAAAGTTGGGAGCCTGGTGCTGGAGAAGTGGCCGGTTCCCATCACCTTCCTGGGCTTCGAGGTGGGCTTCCCGCTGCTCTCCGGCGGAAATCTCCCGGAGGACGACCTGCTGCGCCAGGCGATGGTCGCCTACCAGCAGACCCCCGGATACAACCTGGGCGGTGCCTACGAAAACCAGTCCTGGCAGGGCAAGCCGAGGGCGCACTTCTCCTGGGATCCCATGCTGGTCCTCCTGGCGGGCGGCGTCCTCTCCCCCAACAACGGACGATTCCTCACCGTCCGCGGACACGCATCCTCCGATCCCATCACCGCACAAAATTCCTTCGTCCAGGATCCCACGGGTCCCCACGAATACGTGGTGAAGAACCACACCGACCAGGAATACGGGCAGTGGATTGACGAGTGGCTCGCATAAAGAAACGCCTCCCTCCCATGCGCTCCACCCGCCGACCATCCCTCGCTGCCACCCTCGCACTCTGTATTGCGCTCCTGCTCGTGGCTTCCGGCTGTTCCACCCAGAAGCGCCTGGAGCGTCTGGATGCCCGTGTGGATTCCCTTTTGGGGGAAGCGCGGGTCCCCGCATTGGGGGAGGATGCCCCCGTGGAGGCCTTCGATGTGGATGGATACCGTCCCTGGACGCCTGCCGCGGGCACGCAACCGGACGACGTAGTCTATCTGGATTTGCGGAAGGCGCTGGAGTTGGCGGCGAAGCACAGCCGGGATTACCAGAATGCCCGTGAGAGCCTCTATGGCAGCGCGCTCTCCTTGGTGGCGCAGCAGCATCTCTGGCAGTGGAATCCCCTGCACAACCTGGAGGCGCTCCTCACCACGACGCAGGAGCCCGAATCCCAGACCACCTTCTCCACCGGCGAATCCCTGGGATTCTCCCGACGACTCGCCGCCGGCGGACGCCTCACGGGCTCCCTGGCAATGAATACCCTGCGATACTGCAGCGGCGACACCGGGATCCAGATCGGCACCCTGGCGTCCCTCACGCTCACGCAGCCGCTGCTGGGGGGCTCCGGATCCCTGGTGGCGCGGGAATCCCTCACGCAGGCGGAACGAAATCTGATATACGCGTTGCGATCCTACGTGCGCACACGGCGGGCACTCCTCCTGGAAATCGCCGAAAAATACTACGATGTCCTGAATGCCGAGGCGGATCTGCGCATCGGCGAAATGAGCTACGAGAGCCTGAAGTATTCCCGTGACCGCTCCCAGGCCATGAGCGAAAGCGGCCGGGTCACCCAGATCGACGTCGACCAGGCGCAGCAGCGCCTCCTCTCCTCGGAGTCCACGCTGGTCTCCAACCGGGAGTCCATCCAGAATGCCAAGGACTCCCTGAAGGTGGCTCTGGCGATTCCGCTGGAGACGGAGATCGAGGTGGAGCCCCGGGACATGGAGATCCTGCTCACCGCGCCGCTCCCCGAACCCACCATCACCCTGGAGGAGGCCCTCCAGACCGCCCTGAGACAGCGGCTGGATTTCGCAAATGCCCGTGACGCCCTGGAGGACGCACGCCGCGCAGTGCGCATCGCCCGCGATGGCATGCGCGCAAAGCTGGATCTGACCCTCTCCGCCTCCGCCGCCGGACGCGACGGAAACCGCGTGCACTCCCCCAGGATCGGCAAGGCGACCTACTCCGCCGGACTGGATGCCGATCTGCCCCTGGACCGCACCGACGAGGCCATCGCGCTGCGGCGCGCCATCCTCCAGGAGAACCGGCAGGAGCGGGATCTTGAGGAGACCAAGGAGGAGCTCATGCAGTCCCTTCGCCGCACCTGGAACCAGTTGCACTCCTACCAGCAGCGCATCGCCATCCAGAAGCTCTCCGTCACCCTCGCCGAAAAGCGCGTGGAGAACACGCGGATGCTCTTCGAAGACGGCCGTATCGCCATCCGCGAATACCTGGATGCCCAGGACGACCTCTCCAATGCCCGGAACTCCCTGACGCAGCAGCTGGTCAGCCACCGGATGTGCTGGCTGCGCTTCCTCCACCAAATGGAGGAGCTGCCCGCGGATCCCAATACCCTCTGGTGCGATCGGCTGGAAATCCCCGAGGCACCCTGACCCCACGACACGATACCATGACACGCCCTCATAAGAACATTTACGCCGCCACGCTCCTCCTCCTGGGGGCCGCACTCCTCCTCTGCGGATGCGAAAAGGCCGGCGATGCCCGGAACCAGGAGCTCTTCCGCGTCACCCGCGGAAATCTGGACATCACGGTGCTGGCCAGCGGCAGCGTGGAGACCGCGGAGTCCACCAATATCCTGCAGAAGGTGGGCAAATCCGTGAAGATCGTGACCATCGTGCCGGAGGGCACCATCGTCACCGAAGAGGATGTCGCCGCCAAGAAGGTGCTGGTGCAATTCGACTCCAAGGACCTGGAGGACCAGCTCTACGAGCGACAGACCGCCTTCGAGAACGCGGAGGCCTCGCTGGTCACCGCCGAGGAGACCCTCGCCATCCAGCGATCCGACAACGAGAGTTCCGTCCAGAAGGCGGAGCTGGAGGTCCTCTATGCGCAAAGCGATCTTCGGAAGCTGGTGGGCGATACCCTGGCCGATTCCTTCACCGAACACGAGCCCGCCGATATCAATGCGCTGCTGGACGACCCCGCGCTGGATGGCACCGCGAAGCTGAATCTGACGACCTACCTGGGGGACATCGAGCTGGCGCAGACCAAGCTGAACCGCTCGGAGCGCACGCTGGAATACACCCAGAAGCTCTACGACCGGCAGTTCGTCAGCAAGAACGACCTGGAGAACGACCAGCTGGATGTGCAGTCCCAGACGAAGTCCCTGGAGGCCACCCGCGGAAAATACGAGATCTTCCGGCGCTTCGATTTCGAGAAGGACTTCCAGAAGGCGTGGGCCACCTGGCAGGAGTCCCGTCGCTCCCTGGAGCGCGCGCAGGCGAACGCGAAGATCCGGTTGACCACCGCGGAATCCAAATTGCGCACCGCGCGGCAGACGCTGGCGCAGGCCACCAAGCGGCTGGAGGAGGCGAAGCAGTCCCTGGCAAACTGCACCATCGTCGCCACCCGTCCCGGAATGGTGGTCTACCCGAAGCTGCCGCGCTGGGACTCCAGCGGTCCCATCCAGCCGGGGAAGGAGATCCGCAACGAGCAGGAGGTCTTCACTCTCCCCGATCTCTCCCGCATGCAGGTGAAGATCACCATCCCCGAATCGCAGATCGATCTCCTGCAGCTGGGACAGACCGCCAGCATCGCCCTGGATGCCATCCCCGGAAAGACCTTCCCCGGAAAGGTCTGCAACAAGGGACTGCTCCCCAGCGCCGAGGACGAATGGCTCAATCCCGACCTGAAGGTCTACAACGTGAAGGTGGCATTCGATGAATCCGGCAACCAGCTGCGCCCCGGCATGACCGCCACCGTGGAGGTCCTGATCCAGCGTCTGGAACAGGTCCTCTTCGTCCCCATCCAGGCAATCCTCACCGATGCCGATGGACACCACCGGTGCCTCATGGACTCCGGCGAGACCCGCACCGTGACGCTGGGACAGCGGAACCGCTCGTTCGTGGAGGTCCTCGAGGGCCTCCACGAGGGCGACCAGGTCCTGATGGCGCCCCCGCAGGCGGCACAGGATGCCGCGCAGGAGACCGAGGGCGACGACGGTGCGTCTGTGGAGGACGCCGCGCCATGAACAGCGCCTTTGTGCCCGCCGACAGCGCTCGGGTGCAGATTGCGCCCGAGGAGGCCGTGCTGCGCGTCGAGAATCTCCGGAAGGAGTTCCCCATGGGCGACACGGTGGTGAAGGCGCTCTGCGGAGTCTCCTTCTCCATGCGGAAGGGCGACTACCTCTCCATCATGGGCACCTCCGGCTCCGGAAAGTCCACCCTGCTCTCGATCCTGGGATGCCTGGATACCCCCACCGCCGGAGAATACTACCTGGAGGGCGTCAGCGTCTCCCGCATGAATGACCGACAGCTCTCCGCTGTCCGCGGACGGAAATTCGGATACGTCTTCCAGTCCTTCAATCTGATTCCGCAGCTCACGGTCCTGGAAAACATCGAGGTGCCGCTCTTCTACCAGGGATGGCGGGAGGGCGACTGCCGGCGGCGCTCCCTGGAGCTCGCAAAGATGGTGGGGCTCTCCCACCGCACCGGACACAAGCCCACCGAGCTCTCCGGCGGACAGTGCCAGCGCGTCGCCATCGCACGCGCTCTCGCAAACGACCCCGCAATGCTCTTCGCGGACGAGCCCACCGGAAATCTGGACCACGCCACCGGACTGGAAATCATGCGGGTGCTGGATGACCTGGCCGCACAGGGACGCTCCATCATCCTCGTGACACACGAACGCGCCATCGCCGAACACGCACACCGGATCCTCTCTATTCAAGACGGCAAAATCGCCAAGGACGAAATCGCAAGTGGTTAGCACTTAGCAATTAGACGGGGCTCTCAAAAGTTTCACGGTGGGAAAAACCTAGGGAAATTTAGGTGA
>CAZMWS010000067.1:0-9583 GCA_964570085.1 uncultured Lentisphaeraceae bacterium
GGAGAAAAGGTAGTAGGGAGAAAGGTAGTAGGGAGAAAGGTAGTAGGGAGAAAAGGTAGTAGGGAGAAGGTTAAAGCGGTGCCGCAGGCGCTAATTAAGTATTTAGCCATTAGTGGCTAGTTTACAAGGTGCCGCAGGCGCTTCTTCCGCGGCTCTTGCCGCGGTACGGGGGCAGCTTTTGATGCCAGATTTGCATACCCCGAATAACTGCACTTCCCTAGCCAGGCCCCCAAAGTATTTTTCGGGGGGCACGGGGGGCAGAGCCCCGACCTCCTTTGGTTGGCTCCTTCCCTACCAGAAAACGCCCGGCTAGCCTACAAGGTGCCGCAGGCGCTAATTAAGTACTTAGCAATTAGTGACTAGTGGCTAGTTTATAAGGTGCCGCAGGCGCTCTTCCGCGGCGCGTGCCGCGGTACTGGTACCGCCGCATAAAAGCGGCGGAAGAGCCGCGCAGCGACCATATAAACCTACTCCCTACTACCTTCTCCCTACTACTTGCGCCGCAAGTTGTTGCGGCGCACGTCATCGACAAAGCGCTTTACTGCGCTTTGGCGATGAATCCCCCTCCCAGTAGCAGGTCGTCCTGATAGAATACGGCAGCCTGTCCTGGGGCGACCGCCAGGATTCCCTGTGGGAATTCGGCGGTGATGGGCGCCTCGGGGGTCTTTCCGGGAGTAAGGATGCAGGGGACGGGCTTTTGGACGGAGCGGACCTTCACCTGGCACTCGATGGGCGCAGAAGGAAAGGCAATGGAGACCCAGTTCATGCGTGTGGCCTCCAGGAAGTGATGCATCACCAGCTCCTTTCCGCCCAGGATCACCCGATTTCGGCAGGGATCGATGGCGGTGACATAGAGAGGATGGGTGGATGCCACGCCCAGTCCCTTCCGCTGTCCGATGGTGTATTTCCAATAGCCGGTGTGGTGTCCCAGCACCTTTCCCGTGCCGGCCTCCAGGATCTCGCCCGGACGATCCTCCTCGCCAATGAGCTCATTGGCGTCGCCGCTATAGAAGTCCTGGCTATCCTGCTTTTCGGCCACGGCGAGCCCCAATTCCCGGGCGGTCTGCCGGACTTCGTCCTTGGTGAGTTCCCCCAGCGGGAAGAGCTGTCGCGCGAGCTGTTCCTGGCTCAGCCGACAGAGAAAATAGGACTGGTCCTTCGGGAGATGCTTCGCGCGGAGGAGCCGCATGCGTCCATCGCCCCCCTTTTCCACGCGTGCGTAGTGTCCGGTAGCGAAGGCCTGGAAGGGGATTCCTGCCTCGCGCGCCAGCTTCGGGAGCATCCCGAACTTCACCAGGGCATTGCACTGCACGCAGGGATTAGGGGTGCGTCCGGCGAGATATTCGTCTCGGAAGTAGTCAATGACCTGTCGTTCATATTCCCCGGAGCAATCCAGGACATAGAAGGGAATTCCCAGCGTCTGGCAGACCCGCCGCGCCTCCTCCTGGCTCTTTTCCTCGCCGGGACCATAGCAACTCTCCCGCTCGCCTCCGCGATAGGGGGAGCTCTCCTTCCAGAGCGCCATGGTGACGCCGGCGACCCGGTGACCCTGGCGGCACAACAACGCGGCGACCGTGGAGGAATCCACGCCGCCACTCATGCCCACAATGACATCCATTCTCTTCTCTACAAACAAACTGTGGTTCCGTCCCGGAAATCCTCACGGGAAGACGACGGCGGCTTTTTCCAGATAGCGCATCCGGACCGTGCCGGGCTCCAACGGGCTCTCGCTATCCTGTCGGCTGTAGACGCCCTTGTGAACCTTGAACTGCGGCTCCGCTGACTCGGGCAGATGCTCGCCCACGACACCCAGGAAATGCCAGCCCGGCGTCAAAGAGAGCCGGACCTCCAGGGGCACCGCGCCAGAAAGCTCCAGCGTAGACGAATTCCTTGCGCAAACAAAGTATCCGCATCCCGGCAAAAGAAGCTCATCCTCTCCCACACGCACGAAGGCCCCGCCCTTCCAACGGTAAAGCGCGTCGGCGCCCAGCACAGAGGCGGGAATGCCCTCCAGAGACACGGACAGCGCGCTCCACCCTCCAGGCAAATCCAAAGAGAGCCTCTCTTTCGGAGGAATGGGCAGCGCCCACTGTCCCTGCCAGGAGACACTCCCCTGGGAATCCGAAATGCGCCCCTTCAACACGAACTCCGCACTGTCGTCCTCCTCAAGAGGCGTAATCCGCACCGTCAACCGCGCGCTCTCCTGGGCATCCGTCCAGGAAGACTCCAGGACATTGCTGGCGGAGACCGCGTCATCTTCTTCCTCTTCCGACACTGTTTCCAGCGTCCAACCCTCGGGGGCCTCCAGACGCAGGGTGTCTCCCGCAACGAGATTCCGCACCTGGAAGACGCGCTCCTGCGGGACGCCGGGGAGGAGTCGATTCTCCTGGGGGTCCATCCAGCAGACGACGCCTGCGGAGGAATCAGCCGACAGTACGTCGCTCGTGGCAGACAAGAATCCCTCTGCCTGGAAGAAGCAATCGCCCTCGGAGGCCAGCGGCAAGTAGTATCGTCCACGGCTATCGGCGCGATCGGTGCATTTGGAGGCGCCATTGGAGACCTGCGCGTAGGGGATGGGCTCGTTGGTGGAGGAATCCCGGACCACGCCGCCCCTGCCCTGTCCAAGGAAGGTCCTCAACAAGGAGACCAGCCGTGCGGGGGCATTGTTCTCGCAATTCTCCTTCGGCAAGTAGAGCTCCAGCGCGGGACATTCCAGCCATGCGTCACACCACTCCAGGAAACGCCCGGAGGCGGGATAGCGGCTCTGGGAATCCCAAAGAACCGGCACCGCGTCATCAGAGGCCTTCCAGGCCTTCGACAATGCCTGCGCCGTATCGCCACCAAACGCCACGCAGGAGTCCCCCTGGTGTAGCGACAGCACCAGGTCGGGCTGGCATCGCGCCAGCCAGCGCGCCAACGCGGACTGTTCCGGCTGGGGAGATGCCGCCTGGTCTCCCTGGAAAGAGGGATAGCCCCAGGTGCCATCCAGATTTGCGGAAGCGCCCTCCGACAGGGGCTGTGTCCCCCGTGGGAATCCCCAGTCCAGATCCACGCCGGCGGCATTTTCGGGGAGTCCCTGGTCGTAGCCAGAGGGATTCCAGACCGGCGCCACCCAGAGGACGCACTGCCGCAGGGCATCCGAGAGATCGCCCTCGCCACTCTCACGGGCACTCCAGCACTCCTCCAGGAATGCCATGAGGCCCTCTACGGCGCACTCCTCATCGCCAGAGAGCCCCGACAGGAAGAGAATCTGTGGGCGGACACTATCGGCAGAGTCCTCCTCCTCGCCGAACGCGAGGCGCAATACCGGCAGCTTGGTTCCCGCCTCATCGGCTCCCGCATTGGAGAGCTGGAAACAGGGCCAGCCATTCTTGCTCAATTCCCCCAGCCGCTGGCGCAATTGAGCCACCGTACGCTGGGGCGTGGCCACCACGGTGGATTCATGGGCAGTCGGATAGACGCCCTGCTCTATCAGCCACACGCACTCTTCCTGATTGAGGCGCACCTGGAGGGTGCCCGCCTCCGCATCCCGCGCAACCAGGGGAATTCCCGCGCCAGCCAGGATGCTTGCCAACGAATCGGACCATTCGAGGGTCCAGAGCTGTCCGCGATTCACAGCGACCGTCTCCGTGGCAGAAAATTGTTGCCGGAGGGCGCGCGCCTGGGTCTGGAGGGACTGTGCGACTTCGCTGGAGGCCTCGTCGCCGGGATAGGCATCGTGCCAGAGGAACTGCCAGTCGAGATACTCCTGGATGCTCACCGTGCCGTCCACATCCTTATCCAGCCAGGGGATCTGCTGTTCCACATAAGGACCAGAGCCATCCAGCACCCGGAGGGTGATGTTCAGGGGCTCACTCTCGGAATCACTCGCCGCCTCGTATGGCGAAACCGCGAGCGCCGCCTGTCCCTGTGCATCCGTGCGGCAGGCATCCAAGACGTCCTCGGCCTCCAAAGCCGCCACGGCGCCGCGCACCGCCTTGGTCGCGCCCTCCGCATCATCGGGAAGCCCCGATACCGTGACCGTCATTCCACCAGAACGCAGTGCGCACTGCACCGAGAGCGCCGACTGCAACCCCTGCCGCACAACCGCGGTGGGATCGCCCAGGAAATTGATGCTCCGCACATGGTAGACGGCATCGTCAGAGACATAACCGCCGAAGTCGCTTTCCCTACTGGTATGCGCCTTCCAGTAGTTCGTGGAGTAGTTTTCGCAGAAGAGGACGGCTTCCCAGAGGGGATCCATGGCGTACGCGCCCTGGGTAGCAAGGCGCTCCGAGCCACGGCTCTCCGAAAGGATATCGCTATAGGCCTCCATCTGCGCAATCGGGGGTTCCCAATAAGTGGGACTGCCGCCCATGACCGCGAAGGACGCCGCAAGACCCTCCGCGGAAATCTGGAAGAGCGACTGACCGAAGGAATACTTGCTGCTCTTATTCTCGCAACTCGCATCCCCGTAACCCGCGCGGCCGTGATCCAAATTCGCGATATCGCAGACCGGCGTCATCCAGAAGGGGACGCGGGTCCCCATGGAAAGGTAAAGGGAACCACAGAAAACATACTTGCCCTTTTCCGAGTCCCAGTAATAAGAAGAAGTGGTGTAATAGGTAGTCAGTAGCCCTATGCAGCCACCGTGTCCCAAGTAGAGGAAGGTTCCTGCGCCGTCCTCCAAAGCCTGCTTCACGCGGGCGGGACACTTCAACGGCGAGTCCTCACTGGTATCCCAGAAGAGAGTTCCGCCCGTCACAATGCCGGCCTTATCCAATTTCTGGCGCTGCGCCTCCACAATCTCCTGGTCCATCTTGCCTTCATAAGGCCATATAGAAGAAGCACTTGCAGAGCCAAGACAGAGAACAGAGCGCGTCCAGGAGGCGTCCTCCCAGGCATCGCCGCGCTCGTATTCCAAATAGCCCGTCAGACGGGCGTCCAGCGCCGACTGGGAATCCACGGGGATGCGCCCCCAGAGGACATCCCCATAGACCTCGTCCTTCTTTCCCGCCAAAAGGGAATAGGGCTGGTCGGTGTAGATATCATCGGAGGTTTGGGTTGTCGCACTGGACGACACATAACAATGCTGATAGGGCGGAATCTGTGCGGAGTCCCCCAGCAGCAACAGATGGGTAATGCCATCCTGGTCGTAGCGCGCCTGAATCCAGCTTTTGATGGCGTCGCGCGCCTCCTCGGGATCCGCCTCTTCCGTGGTCTCGATGGTCTCGCCGGTCTCCGTGGTCTCCGTGGTCACTTTCGCGCCACCACCGGTGTCACTAGGATACGCGCCAACAATGACCTCCCAGCCCAGGCTCTTCTTCCAGGCGACATACCGCGCCAGGACCTCGTCCGCCTTCCAGGCATCGGGCACCACCACCGCCAAGACACCCACGCTCTCGCGGTCGGCACTCCGGAAGGACTCGCCATTCCGGAAGAAATGCCGCTGCATGGTAGCCAGATCGCTCTGGGAATCCACCTGGGGCTCCTGCATGGCGCTGGAACGAATCCGCACCACGCCACGCGTCAACACGCGATAGCCGCCCGCTTCCTCGTCATACAAGAAGGGCGACAAACTCACATTGACGCCCTGAATGCCGCGCAGCTGGTAGCTCTCGGAGCGCCAGAGGGTCTCCTGGCTCGCGAGCTCCATGGGCTGCGGCTCAGAAACGTTCCGGCCGTCACTCGCCCAGGTGGGACCCGTTCCCGCCAAAGGCGCCTCCGCTTCCACAAAATCGTATTCCGCGTCCTGGAGATCCACCGACACCTGCGCGTCCGGGAGGGTCCCATAGGGCACCACATAGTATGGCGACTGAGGGGCGCCCAGCGCATTGCGGTTCATGCTCCCCGGGAGCTCCACACGACTGTGAAGGACGCCCTCTTCGTCTGCGACCTCCTCTAGGGTGTATTCCGGCAACTGGAATTCCAGGAGGGTCTCCTGGGGAGTGGAAGAAAGAATGGTGAAGGGCCCGCGCTCCCGTCCCGGCAAGGAGAGTCGCTCCGCGGGAGCCGCGTCTTCGTCCTGTGGGGGCTCGGCCTCTTCCAAGACAGCGGTCTCTTCCCCTGCGGAAACGCCCAATTCTCCCGACACGACAACGCCATCATCCCGACTGGAATCGGGGGTGCGGTTCTTCCCCCGCAGGCAGAGAAACACGACGAGGGCCGCCAGCAGGCAAAGAAGTGTGCAGAGAAGAAGGGACCGTCTCATGGGAGGAATCAAAAGTCGTCGAGGCTACTTTCCCTGTTCGTCAAAGAATTGCCGGAAGGAGAGGACGCGGACGCCCTCCTTCTTCAGCAACGCCATATCCTGCCGGAAGCCCTCCGGATTCCGGTTCACCCAGGGATGGGCGATTTCGGGCACGCCATGGTAGAGAAGGACAATGGGCGCACCGGGCTTGCAGAGCGACAGCATCTCCTCCAGCAAACCCGTAGTACCGTCGTTGATGCAGGCAGCAGGGAGATTCATCGGATCCGCGTCCTTGGCGCTGTCGTTGGCGACTGTCCGCGCACAACGATAGCCGCGGTCACGCAACATCGCACGGATCTCCGGAGTGGATTCGCCGCAGGGATACGCGAAGGTGACAGGATGCTTCACGCCCGCCTGCGACAGGAATTCCTCCATCTTCACCACATCGGCGGTGAAGTCCTCCAGGGACACGCGGCTCGCCTGGCTATGATGCCAGGTGTGGTTGCCGATCTCGAAGCCCATCTCCTCCAGCTCCTTGAGCTCCTTGCCGCCCATCAGGGCGCCAGGCCACTTCTCACGCCACACATGATCCCAACGGCAAGGGAAGAAGGTGGCGCCGAAGCCCAATTCCTTCAGCAATGGTGCCACGAAGGTGCGATGGTTGATGACGGCGTCATCGAAGGTGAGCACCACAATGCGGTCGCACTGGGGAACGGGATCCGTAGCCGCGGCACCTCCCCGGTTCGTCATGCAGGAGGCCGCCAGCAACAGAAGACAGAGAATGCCGCAAAGCAAAAGAATGCGTCTCATGGGAGGAATCAAAAGTCGTCGAGGCTACTTTCCCTGTTCGTCAAAGAATTGCCGGAAGGAGAGGACGCGGACGCCCTCCTTCTTCAGCAACGCCATATCCTGCCGGAAGCCCTCCGGATTCCGGTTCACCCAGGGATGGGCGATTTCGGGCACGCCATGGTAGAGAAGGACAATGGGCGCACCGGGCTTGCAGAGCGACAGCATCTCCTCCAGCAAACCCGTAGTACCGTCGTTGATGCAGGCAGCAGGGAGATTCATCGGATCCGCGTCCTTGGCGCTGTCGTTGGCGACTGTCCGCGCACAACGATAGCCGCGGTCACGCAACATCGCACGGATCTCCGGAGTGGATTCGCCGCAGGGATACGCGAAGGTGACAGGATGCTTCACGCCCGCCTGCGACAGGAATTCCTCCATCTTCACCACATCGGCGGTGAAGTCCTCCAGGGACACGCGGCTCGCCTGGCTATGATGCCAGGTGTGGTTGCCGATCTCGAAGCCCATCTCCTCCAGCTCCTTGAGCTCCTTGCCACTCATCAGAGCGCCCGGCCACTTCTCACGCCACACATGATCCCAACGGCAGGGAAAGAAGGTGGCGCCGAAACCCAATTCCTTCAGGAGCGGAACCACGAAGGTGCGCTGGTTGATGACGGCGTCGTCAAAACTGAGAATCAGAGTGCGTTCCATAGGATGCTAAGCCTTTTTCCAGAAGGGCGAGACCTGTTCTAACGTAACGGGATGCAGGGGCGCCTCTCCCTTCTGGAAGCGGAGGAACTCCTGGATGGCTGCTTCCGCCATGCGGTGGGTCTCGTCGTTGACGGATCCCGCCAGATGGCTGGAAAAATGGACATTGGGAAGGGCGCGCAGGGGCGACTCGGGTGCAGGGGGCTCGGGACAGGTCACATCCAGGAGCGCCGTCAAATCCGGACGCTCCCGCAACACCACCGCTAATTCCGACTCATTCACCTGCGCGCCACGACCGGTATTGATGAAGGTGGCGCCCTGGCGCATGGAGGAAAAGAGCGCGCCATCCAGGAGGCCCTTGCACTGGGGCAAATCCGGAAGATGGTTGCTCACTACGTAACACTCCCGGAAGAGCTCGGAAAGGCCCTCGCCCGCCTGCGCACGCGAGATGGGGAGCTGTCGCACGCGCACCTCCAGGACCCGCTCCAGCAACGCCTTTAGATGCGTGGAGACCGCGCCGTCGCCAATGAGGCCCACCTGCTCGCCGTAGGCGCCCGGTCCCGCAGGGACGCTATGGAAGCCCTCGGGCGATGCCTTGCAGGCCTGGCTGTCGCGGAAGTAGTTCTTCAGCGAAAGGATGATCTGCGCCAACGCGAACTCCGCCACAGGCACCGCATTCTCCTGCCAGGCGCTCGTTAGAAGAATCCCGCGCTCCAACAGCGGCCGCGCGAAGGACTCCGTGGCGCCCGCCGCATAAAAGACCGCCTTCAGACGGGGAAGCCCAGAGAGCAACTTCTCGGACAACTGGGGCATTCCCCATGTCGCAAAGGCGACCTCGCACTCCCGGAAGTCCCCAGATGCCAGGGCATCGGCACCAAGGACCTCCTCAGAAAGCAACCGACCCGCCTCGCCAATCCGACGGCGCTGCTCCGCCGTAAAGACCCCGCGAAATACCTCCGGGTTCTCCCCCAAAAACAAAACATGAAACATGACAATGCAAAAAAAGAGGAAGGAATGCGCCCGGCTAATATGCAATGTGCAATGTGCAATGCATGGCACCGCCGGTAGGCGGAAAAGCGCCGCAGGCACCTTGCAACTAGGCACTAATGGCCAGCTACTAAGTACTTAAGGCAGGCTTGAATGTTGTGGGAGAGTTCAGGAACCATCAAGGCCTCGGGGGCGTGTCCGGAAAGAAAATGGAGCTGCCTTCCACCCCAGGGGGTGGAATCCAGAGCGCACTGTGGGAAGCGTCCTTCGGGGATGGTGGTCTCCATAAGGACCTGCAGGGTAGGCGCCGCCTGGAGTCCGGCGTAGATCTCGTCCTCTGGAAGCGCCATGGGGACGAGCTGCTTCGCCAGGGAATGCGCACTGTCCTCCACCGGTATCACGCGGTAGGGATGAATGGGATGGAAGCTAGGCGTCACGCCATCGGGATCGCCGGGGCGCACCCAGCGCAACGCCATCAGCCGCCGCCACCAGTCACAATGCCAGAAGGCGGCACTGCCACCATGCAGCAACAACAGGCTCCCGCCGTTCTCGCACCACCGACGCACCGCGGCACAAGCGCCCTCCCCCGGCAACGGCGCGCCCTCGGCACCGCCAATGAAATGCAACGCCAAGAGCTCGCAGTCCTCTAGCCACTTTCCGGATTCCAACAGCGGGAGGTCGTTTTCATGAAAAGCGCCCCGCTCCCGCCACGCCACCGAAAGATGCCGCCAGAGCTCCCGCCCAGAGTGCGCACCGTAGTGCGAATCGGCAAAGAGGTGAATCATGGAAAAAGGAGGAAGGAGGAAGGAGGAAGGAGGAAGTTAGGCCAGGGTTCCGCACGCGGCGGAACCCCGCGCCGGAATTTTACCGGCGCGTACGCCAAGCGCGCCGCAACTGGTTGCGGCGCAAGTAGCTAGTAGTTAGTGGTTAGCCGTT
>CAZMWS010000068.1:0-9574 GCA_964570085.1 uncultured Lentisphaeraceae bacterium
GCCAGCGTCTGGGCGGATTCCTCTTCCTCCTGGAGGAGCTTCGAGAGCTTTGCCAGGCGCGCATCGCGTCCGGCGGTGAGTTCCGCAGTCAGGATGCATCCCAGTTCTGGGTAGCAGGCCCAGGGGAGTTCCCGGCGGACTGCGTCGTTGTCCTGGCGGGCGGCGAGGGCGCCATTGGGATCCCAGATGCTCCCCATTTGTGCGCCGAAGCGCTGGAGGGCCTCTTTTTCGCGGGGAGGAATGGTGACATCCCGGTCGTCAAGCCATACCGCGGCATCCAGATGGCGGGCGTATTCTCCGAGGGCGTCCAGGTGTTTTTCGGCGGGGAGGCGGCAGGGGAATCCGGAGAGGAGTCCCAGGATGGCGGCCACATGGGAGGCCTCCTGGAGGGTGACGCCCTCGGTGCGGAAGTGCTTCAGACGCGCCGCGTTCTCGTCATCGGAGGCCTCGGGGTGTCCCTGGATCCAGAGCTCCTGGAGGCGTTCGGGAGAGAGTGCGGTGGTGGAGACATAGAAGGCGGGCCTGCCCTTCTTCTCGACCAGCGTGAATTCCACGCCGTGGGTCTCGAAGGCCTCCGGTGGCGGAATCCGCAGGATATGGTTCTCCAGCTGCTGGAGAGTGCGGATGAGATACGGCTGGACGCCCTGCAGGTCCTGTCCGAAGCGCTGGAGGGAGTCCATGTAGTGGTCGAAGTAGCTCTGTTCCTGTCGGAGGAGCTGCCGGCTGCTGGAGTAGACGGACAGGTCGTTTCGGAAGGAGACCTGTCGCTCCAGGTTCCGCTCCAGATCCCGCTGCAATTCCAGTCCCCGTTTGCGCAGGGACATGGCGCGCATGACGGACTGATCGGGATCCGGGATCCGTGCGACCTCCGGCAGGGCCTCCTGGAACTCTTTGAGTTTCCGTTGGCATTCCTGCTGGAGCTGCTGGATTCCGGCGTAGTCCCGGGTCAGGTCTTGGAAGGTCTTGGGGGCCTGTGCGGGGGTGGTCTGGGCATTGAGCGCCCAGGCCAGGAGGAGTCCCGCCAACAGTGCGAGTGCCTTCCCGATGTGCCTGGAGTGGTGCATGGTGCGCGGTCGGTTCTTCGGGGTTAGCCGATGGAGTTTCCCTGGCTGCAGATCTTCTTGTAGGTCTGGAAGGCCTTCTCCCAGGCATCGCCGTCGGTGGGCAGGTAGGTCTGGGAGGGCTCGGAGGCCTTGACGATCTTTCGGCCCTCTTCCAGAGTGGGGATGGTGCCGGTGGCCATGGCCTGGCCAAGGATGTTGCCCATTGCGGTGGCCTCCACGGGGCCGGTGACCACGGGCGCCTGGATGGCGTTGGAGGTGAATTGGTTCAGCAGGGCATTCTGGCAGCCGCCGCCCACCAGGTGCAGCACGGTGAGCTTCGTGCCGGTGAGCTCCTCCAGCTCGTTCCAGGTCTGGCGATACTTCAGCGCCAGGGACTCCAGGGCCACGCGGATGACCTGTCCGGGAGTCTCGGGGACCTTCTGGCCGCTGTCCTTGCAGAACTGCCGGATGCGTGCGGGCATGTCTCCGGGAGGCGCGAAGAGGGAGTCGTTGGGATTGATGATCGCCAGGAAGGCGGGCTCCTTGGCTGCCATCTGCGCCAGTTCGCCGAAGGAGTACTTGGTGCCCTCCTTGATCCAGGTGTTGCGGCACTCCTGGATGAGCCAGAGGCCCATGATGTTCTTCAGGAAGCGGATGGTGTTGTCCACGCCGCCCTCGTTGGTGTAGTTGGCGGCCATGGCGGCTTCGTCCGTGCGGGGCTTGGGGAGCTCCACGCCCATGAGGCTCCAGGTGCCGCTGGAGAGATACGCCCAGTCCTTTTCGCCGGCGGAGGGCACGGCGGCCACGGCGGAGGCGGTGTCATGGCTTCCGATGTGGATGACGGGGATGGGGCCGCAGTGGAACTCCTTCTGGAGCTCGGGGCTGAGGGGCGCGGCGATGGTGCAGGAGGGGACGATTTCGGGGAAGAGGGAGCGCTTCAGGCCCAGTGCGTCAATGATCTTCCAGGACCAGTCGCCGGTGGCGGGATTGAAGAGCTGTGAGGTGGTGGCGATGGAGTATTCCGCGGCGGCCTTTCCGCAGAGCAGATAGGTGAGTGCGTTGGGGATGAAGAGGAGCTTGTCGGCCTTCTGCAGGGCCTCTTCGTGGTCGCGGAGGGAGGCGGAGAGCTGGAAGACGGTGTTGATGGACATGAACTGGATGCCGGTCTCGCGGTAGATCTCCTCCTTGGAGATGCGCTCGAAGGTCCAGGGCATCACGTCGTCGGTGCGGGTATCGCGGTAGTGGTGGGGCAGTCCGATGAGCTTTCCGTCTGCGCCCAGGTAGCAGAGATCCACGCCCCAGGTGTCGATGCCGATGCCGTCAATGGCGCTTTCGGTGGCCAGGGCCTTCCGGAGGCCCTCCTTGATTTCGGCGAAGAGGGTATGGATATCCCAGTAGATGTGCCCGTCGATCTCGTGGGGGCCGTTGGCGAAACGGTGGAGTTCCTCCAGGGCGATGGTCTTTCCGTCAAAGCGTCCCAGGATGGCGCGTCCGCTGGAGGCGCCGAGGTCGAATGCCAAGTAGTTTTTCATAGTGTTAGTTTGTGTGGGTTAGCTGACGGGCAGCCGGAGGATTTGAGGAGAGAGGGTTTTGGTTTCCGGATTGTAGTCCAGGATGGCGCAGGAGTCCCGGATGGTGAGGGAGCCGGCGCCGATGAGCCAGGGCGCGCCGGGTGCGTGCGGTGCGTGGAGGAAGGGGTGGTGGACGTGTCCGGAGCAGTGTGCGAGATAGCGCCCCTCCTCCCCCCATTCCCAAAGACGCCGCCAATGCACCAGGCGGGAGCGCCAGGAGAGCGGGCGGCCCGTCTTGCCTAAAATGGGAAAATGGCTGGCTAGCAGGCGGGCCTTTCCCTCCGTAGACGAAGCGCAGGTGAGAATATACCGCAGTTTGTCCCACTCGTCGTCAGGGAGCTCCCCGTTGGAGAGCCATGGCACGCAGGGACGCGCGCCGGAGAAGGCGACGATCTCCAGGGGTCCCAGGGGCAGTGCGGCGGGGAGGTCGTCTAGGGTGAGGTGTCCGCCATTGAGGTGGTGGAAGGCCTCCCGGAGGGGCGGCAGTGCGGCGGGGACATAGGCGTCGTGGTTGCCGGGCAGATAGACGAAGTGCTCGGGGCAGGCGAGGCGGAGGGGCTCCAGGAGCTCCAGAGCCTTTTGGAATTCCCGTGGATCGCCGATGGCGGTCAGGTCGCCCGTGCACAGCACCGCGTCAAAGGCGCCCTGCTTCGCCCAGTGGACCAGGGTCTCCAGGTGCGCGAAATTCTGGGTGCCCTGCCGGGTCAGCCGCTGGTTGAGACGCCCCACGCACCGCTTGTCCAGGAGGTATCGCCATTGCCAGTCGGGGATGCCGACGTGGATGTCGGAGATATGGAGCACCCGGAAGGCGCCGGGTGCCTTTGGGGGGAGGGCGGCATTTGCCGTATTGTCAACCAGACCCATGGCGGGGGCGTCTCCTACTCCTGCGCGGGGGGCTGCTGGTCGGCGGCGGGTGCGGCGGGGCGTGCGCCGGCCTTGTCCAGCTCGGGATAGAGGAGGATTTTTCGCTGGAGGGTGCGTCGGCTGATGCCCAGGATTTGGGCGGCGCGGGTGCGGTTTCCGCCGGCCTGCTCCAGCGCCTTGTGCATGGCGGCCAGTTCGTTGGCGCGGATATCCAGGGTCTGGAGGGGATCCGGGCGCTGTGCGGGCAGGGGCGCCTGTCCGGCGCGCTCCGGGTGGCTGGAGAGCTCGTCCACGATCTCCCGGGGGATGTCGGTGATGGTCAGGAGGCTCCCGCGCGCCAAAACCACCATGCGCTCCACACAGTTGCGCAGCTCGCGGATGTTTCCCGGCCAGGAATAGGAGGTCAGCACGCCCATGGCGTCTTTGGCGATGCCGGTGATATCGCGGTCGTTGTCCTTGGCGGCCAGTTTCAGATAGTGGTCTAGCAGGGCGGGGATGTCCTCGGGGTGTTCCCGGAGGGGCGGCAGATGGAGATTGACCACATTGAGGCGGTAGAAGAGGTCTTCGCGGAAGGTTCCCGCCTTCACCATGGCGCGCAGATCCCGGTTGGTGGCGGCCACCAGTCGCACATCCACGGGGATGGTGTGGGAGCCGCCGACGCGCTCCAGATTCCGGGTCTCCAGCACGCGCAGGAGCTTCACCTGCGTGGAAAGCGAGATCTCGCCAATTTCGTCCAGGAAGAGGGTCCCGCGGTCCGCACGCTCAAATCGCCCGATGAAGCGCTCGGTGGCGCCGGTGTAGGCGCCCTTTTCGTGGCCGAAGAGCTCGCTTTCCAGGAGGTTCTCGTTGAGGGAGGCGCAGTGGACGGCGACGAAGGGGGCGCGGGCGCGGGGGCTCCAGGCGTGCAGCGCGTGTGCGAAGAGCTCCTTTCCCGTGCCGCTCTCGCCGGTGATCAGCACTGTGGAACGGCTGGAGGCCACCTGTCGCGCTTCTTCAATGAGCGCCTTCATGGCCTGCGAGGAGCCGATGATGCCGGCGGGCGCGCCCTCGGTGCCCTTCTGGCTGGCGCTCCGGCGCTCCGCAAGCACCTCCAGGCCGCGGTCGACCATCATCTCCAGGTCGTCCAGGTTCACGGGCTTGGTCAGGTAGTCGTAGGCGCCGGCGCGCATGGCGTCCATGGCGGTCTGGACGGAGCCGTATGCGGTGAGCATGATGATGAGGGGCGCGTCGGGCTGTGCGGAGACCTGTCGGGTGAATGCCATGCCGTCCAGGCCGGGCATGCGGAGGTCGGTGAGCACGATGTCTACCTTCTGGGACTTCAGGATCTCCAGGCCCTTGGTGGCGTCTTCGGCCAGAAGGATCTGGTATTTGTCGGAGAAGGCGTCCCGGAGACCCTCGCGGGTATTTCGTTCGTCGTCGATGACTAGGATGACGGGGAGGTCTTTCATGGGGTATCGGTGGGTTCCTGGCTCTGGACGGTGTCGGCGGTGGCGGCGTTTTTGTCGTCGTCGGTGCCTTCGGGGGCTGCGAGTTGTCGGACGATGCGCGCGTGTCGCGGGAGGCTGATGGTGAAGGCGGCGCCGCAGCCGGGCTTGCCGTCAATGGCCAGGTCGCCGCCGTGGGCGCGCACAATGCGGTCCACGATCAGCAGGCCCAGTCCGTGGCCATTTTCCTTGGTGGTGTAGTAGGGTTCCAGGAGCTGTGCGAGCTGCTCGTTGGTGAAACCGGGGCCGTTGTCGGCGAAGCGCAGATGCACGAAGACATCGTCCACGGTGCAGAGGATCTGGAGCCGGCCGTCATTCTCCATGGCCTGCATGGCATTCTTGATGAGGTTGAAGAATGCCTGCGTGAGCTGTCCGGCGTCGCCGGTGATGGAGGGCACCAGCGCGGGGAACTGGAGCTCCACCTGGATATTCCGGGACTCCAGCTCGGGCTTCAGGAATTCCAGGGCGTCCACCAGGAGGGTCTGGAGATTCACGGGTGCCAGATCCAGGTGCCCGGGACGCACGGCATTGAGGAAATTCTTTACGATGCTGTCCAGGCGCTTGAGTTCCTGGTCCGCGATCTCGGCGAAGTGCCCCGCGGCCTCCCGGACGGCCTCCGGGTCGTCATTGCGGAGCTTCCGCTTGAGGATCTGCAGGTGGATTCCCAGGGCATTGAGGGGATTTCCGAGCTCGTGGGCCACGCCGGCGGCAAGCTGCGTGATTGCGGTGACCCGCTGCGCCTCCACCGCTTTGTCGCTGTTCTCCTTTCGCTCGGTGACATCATGGAAGATCAGGGTCGCCAGCAGCTGGTCCTCTCGCGCGGATTCCGGTGGCTCGGGAGCGGGCAGGAGATAGAAGGAGAGGAATCGCCGCTGGGGATAGAAGATCTCTAGCTCCTGGCGGCTGAAACGCCCCCATTGCTCCGGAGGCACATCCAAGAGCTGCGCCCAGTCAAATTGCCGGAAATAACGCCCCACCGGCTGGCCGACGGCGTCCTCCGGAATGCCGAAGATGCGCATGGCGGCCGGATTGATAATCTGGATCCGCAACTGCGTGTCCAGCACGATAATCCCCTCTCGCAAGGTGTCGAAGATCTCCTCAAAAAAGCCCTTCTCATTCAGAAGACGGCGGATATACTCCCGCAGGGAGGCGGCGTCCATCTTCTCTAGGAAGCGTTCGCGAAGAGCGGTGTTTCTGCGGGCGGGCATGGGAAGAAAAAAGGAGGAGGGAGGAAGGAGGAAGGAGGAAGTTTGGCCAGGGTTTCGGCGTTTGCCGAAAACCATCGCCGGAATTTACCGGCGATTCCGTCAAGCGCGCCCAAGTGGCGCGCGAAAGGAAAAACTAAGAGTTTTGCCTCGTGGGGTAATTTGTAGATATCGCCGCGTAGGCGGAAGATACTAGGCGGGGGCGGTTTCTTTTGGAAAAAAAGAAAGCCCCGTCACGGGCGCCTCGTTTGCTCCCGGGATGCGGGAGGTGAGGCCCATGGCGGGGCAGTGTGACCGGGGTGCCGGACGACCGCCCCGGATAGGTCGGAGAGGTCGGTGGAGGGGAGGGCGGCTCCCCTCCGGAAGGCGCTAGTAGCGCTTGTGGAAGGAGGGCTTGTAGACCTTCCAGACGGCGGACTGGTCGGTGTCGCTGATCACGTAAGCGGGCTCGATGATGGGTTCCCAGCCGAAGGGGAAGGTGACCAGCTCAACCACGCCCACGCACTCGCGGACCACGAAGCGCCAGAGACCCACGCCCACGCCCTTGGAGGCGCCGGCCAGGTCACCCTCGTTCTTGGTGACGCGGAAGATGTTCTTGGGGACTTCCACAACGCCGAAGAGGATGTTGCAGATGCCGCGGCCGAACTGGTCGGCGGGACGGCGCTCCATGAGGGGATTCAGCTGCATGTCGTCCAGGGAGAAGTCGTATCCCGCGATGCCGCAGAAGAAGTCGATGATCTCCACGGGGCGGATGGCCACATAGAGGTGGATTAGCGCCAGGTCGAGCTGCACGCGCACATCCCACTTGTCGCGGCGGAAGTGCATGGTGTCCAGATAGGGGCTGTCTTCGTTGGTCTCGGCGCGCCAGGGACCGAAGGCCGCGGTGGCGTAGCCGCCCTTGTGATACTCGAAGGCATTGACGTTGTTCTCGTATTTGTCAATCAGCCAGAAGGGGGGGATGAAGTGGGGGAAGGCTACGCCCGTCTCGGCGTTGGCATACAGGGAGAGCTGCGCGTATTCGGTGATGGCGACTTCGGCACCCAGGCCCGGGCCCAGGGCAACGCCGCAACGCACCACATCAAGCAGGTCGGAGAAGCGATTCCACAGATAAAGCTCGCTCTTCACCACGAAGGAATTGGGGTCCAACAGGTCGTTGGAAGACTGGAATTCGTCGGCCTTCACCGGCATGAGGCTGGTGGCGACGATCAGTGCCAGGGCTCCGAAAAACAGCTTGACTTGGCTCTTGCGCATGGGGTTGTGATCCTCTGAAACAATGGAATCGGGTGAAATCCGCGATGGTGTGTAAATACAAATTCTCCCCAATTTAGCCCCTGAAGGATATTTTTAAAGTCCTGCCGGGGGATTTTCTTTCAATTGCCATGCGGCAATGATGAAAAAGGAGGAGGGAGTGCGCCCGGCTTGGCGCGCTAGCCTCCGCCTATGGGGGAAAGAGGTTTGGCAGGGGTACGGGGCGGCAGCCTCCCGTCCTTTGAATGCCCTGGTAGGTAGTGGCGCGAAGCGGCCCTTTATTCCGCCTCGCAGAAGATTCGGAATCCGACGCAGTCGAAGCCGTTGGCGGGGGCGGAGTGTGCGCGGGACGCGGCGCGGCAGTATTGTGCGTCGTCGTCCCAGCTTCCGCCGCGTTCCACACGATAGGATCCGGAGGTATTGCCGGTGGGATCGGTGGCAGTGGAGAGAGTCTCTGCATACCAGTCCAGGCACAGTTCCCAGACATTTCCGTGCATGTCGTAGAGGCCCATGCCGCTGGCGGTGTAGGAGCCAACCTTGGTGTGGGCGGTGGAGAATCCGCCCTTGTTGTCGGACTGGTCGCCGTAGTATCGTCCCAGGGATGCCAGGTTGGTGCAGGTCTCGGTGCCGGTGAGGGTTTTTCCGGAGTTGAGGGCGGTGGTGAGGGCGTTCCCCTTTGCCTTCAGACGGCAGGCGTATTCCCACTGTGCCTCGGTGGGGAGGTCGAAGACCATTCCGGTGCGCGCCTGCAGCCGTCCCATGAAGGAATCGGCATCCACCTGATGGGCCTTGGCGGGCCATCCGGCGCCGGCATCAGAGGAGCTTCCGCGGAGGTCGTCGTAGGAGACGGAGTCCACGGGCCGGGCATCGCCGGTGTATTGGGAGGGATTTTCTCCCATGACCAGTTCGTATTGTTTCTGGGTGCATTCGAAGACGCCGATGTAGTAGTCCTTGGAGATTTTCACAGTGTGTTGCGTCTCGTCGTCATCCCGTCCGGTCTCGCTGGTGGGGCTTCCCATGGTGAAGGAGCCCGCGGGGATTCTCCGGAGCCAGAGCTTTGTGGTGCGGCAGGAGTCGTCGGAGAGGCTGGGCGCCGTGTCGGTGTCCTCCACGGGATAGTTCGTGGCCTCGCTACCTCCGGAGAGATCCACCACGAGGTAGGTCATGGTGCCGCACTGGACTTCAGCGTGGGCGGTGACCCGCACCGTGAAGTTGTCGCAACGGTAGTTCGGACGGTCCGAGGCGGCGTCCCAGACGGCATGCATCTCCTTGCCTAGCGTCACGGCGGTGTCAATGCCATCGCCAGAGAGATATTCGGTGTTCATGGCGATCGTCTTGCCGGTGTTGCCGTCATGGCCTGCGAAGGAGACCGTGACTCCGGCGTCTGTCCGGGAACAGTTCACCGTGTAGTAGATGTCCACTTCTCCAGAGAAGGGCCAGTGGGATACGGTGCGGACATCGGTGACCTGCAGGGAGGCTGCGCATAGGGATAGTGTGCCCAGCAGGCAGAAGAGAAAAACAGGGAGGCGTCGGAGGAGTCGCATGGAAGAGAGAGGACGGGGTGGGGAAAATATGGAGAATGTCTACTCGGCGGCAGTCGGCTGGGGGCCGTCGGGGGCTAGGGATAGTGGACGGCATCCGCAGAGTCCGCGGTATTGGTCCTGGTGAGTGACGAGGAGCAAGGTCTTCTCTTTGGGAGCACTGCATCGCCACTCTTCTAGGAGTCCCTGGCAATTCTTTGCGCTCTGGGGATCCATGGCGCTGAAGGGCTCGTCCAGGAGGAGCAATTGCGGATCGCCCAGCAGCGCCCGGAGGAGATTCCCGCGCTGGGCCTCGCCGCCAGAGAGGGATTCCGATTTCTGGTCCGCGTTCTCAAGAAGTCCCGCGCGCCGGAGGAACTCCCCGATGCGCTCGGGGGCCGCTTGCGGATGCGCCAGGATGAGATTTTGGCGGAGAGTGAGCCAGGGTAGGAGCCGTGGTTCCTGGAAGGCGTAGCCGAGAGTCAGTCCCCGCTGCTGGAGGACTCTCCCGCGGGTGGGCTTCAGGAGTCCGGCGGTCAGTCGAAGGAAGGTGGTCTTTCCGAGACCCGAGGGCCCCAGGAGCTGGAAGGCATCGCCGGGATGCAATTCCCAGGAGATCCCCCGGAAGAGGGGCGCGCT
>CAZMWS010000069.1:0-9473 GCA_964570085.1 uncultured Lentisphaeraceae bacterium
ATGGTCCTAGCCGCGGTTGGATGAATGGTGCGTTGGTTGTGGGTGCCACCCTGGGCGTCTTGGACATTGCGACCCGTGTGTTGGCGGATCCGCCACCGCCGGTGGTGACCACGACCCAGCCTGTGACGACTCAGCCCACGGTGATCGTGAACCAGCCCGCCCAGACGACTCAGCCCACCGTGATCTACACGCAGCCGGTCCAGCAGACCCAGCCCACCGTGATCTACACGCAGCCGGTTGAACAGACCCAGCCCGCGGTGATCTATACGCCCGTTCAGACTACGCCGGGCACCGTGATCTACCGCTAGCGTAGAGAAACCCGTATTCAGGCCTTCCCCGACGGCGCATTTCGCCGGGGAGGGCCTTTCCTGTTGTCAAAGGAGCATCCCATGGAGATAGAAGCCACCAGCCGTACTCTTCTTTCTGGCGTGAGCCGGAATGACCCCGACGCCTGGCAGAAGTTCTTTGACCGCTACAAGGTCTTGGTCTTCCTGCGGGGGCGCCGCTATGGCTTTGCGCCTGCGGACCAGGAGGAATTGCTGAGCCGCGTGATGGGGAAGTGTTTTTCCAGCACGGGCCTGGCGGGAAAGATGGTCCTCGCTTTCGATGCGGCAAAAGGGCGTTTCCGGGACTACTTCTGCCGGATCGTCTCCAACGAGGCGCTCACCATGCTCCGGGAACGCGGACGCCGACGCGAGGTCCCCGGACAACTCCCCGATGGACGCGAGGCGGATTTTGCCGATTCAAGACAGGATGACTCCCAGGAGAAGGAATACCGGCTCTTCCTGGTCCACGAGGCCTTCGCCGCCGTGCGACGCGAACTGCCTCCCCGGCAGGTCCAGGCATTCATTGCCGTGCGAATGGACCAGGTCTCGCCCAAGAAGGTGGCCGCCATGCAGGGGACCTCTCTGGCCACCGTCTATCACGATGTCACGGAGGTGACCGCCGCCATTCGCAGAAAGGTCGCCCAGTTGGAGGAGGAATAACACGATGTCTCATCTCGATGAACAGCAGATGGTGGAGATGCTCTTTGGGGAGTGCCACGGCATTCGCGCCTGGCTCCTCCGTCGGCATTTGCAGAAGTGCGATGCCTGCCGGGAGCGCTACGAGGCGCTCTGCCAGGATCAGGAGGAACAGCGCGCCATCGGACGGCAGCTGAAGGAATACGGCGAGTGTCTCAAGGAGGCCGAAAAGACGATGACTCTCCCGAAGCCCCCCGTCGCCGGCTGAATTCGGACACCTGCCTCGCCGGGAAATGGCGGAAAAAAGCCGCGTGGGGGGAACGATTCCTGCGCGGGAGACCAAATTATTCAAAAATCACGCTATTCTTCCGCAGCTCCTATTTCCAGAATGCCCACCACTGATCCCCAAACGCCGGATACCACGGCACCACTGCCCCACCTCCTGGAGGGCGTGGTGACTCTTCGACGCATTAGCGCCGGCGCGTATGGGACGGTCTATTTGGGGCGGGATGCCGCGCACCGGGAATTGGCGGTGAAGGTCCTGAATCCGGATGTGCCGGAATCGGGCCGCGAACGGGAGCGCCAGGGGCTGGTCTCCTTCCTGGAGGAGTTCCAGAATGGCGACGACCATCTCCTCACCATCCACCAGATCTCCCCCGCCGGCCCCACGCTCTGCTACTCCATGGAGCTGGCAGACAATCTGAACGACCCCTATTCCTCCGACGACTACGCCGCCGCTACCCTGGGCGCCTGGCTGGATCGGCACGGTCCGCCTCCCATGGAGACTCTGGTGGACTGGATGCACCAGCTCCTGGAGGGCGTGGCGGCACTCCATGCACACGGCCTCATCCATCGGGATCTGAAGCCCGGGAATCTCTATTTTGTGCGGGGACGCCTGAAGCTGGGCGACTACGGGCTGGTCTGCCGCTGGAAGCCCGATAGCACTCTCATCGGTACCCAGGCGTATATCCCCGAGGGAATGACGCAGGCCGCCCCCGAAATGGATCTCTACGCGCTAGGAAAGATCCTCTATACCATGGCCACCGGTCTTCCCGTGGGCGAATACCCCCGCATTCCAGAACGGCGCATGGACGACCGCGCCCTGCGCCAGCTGAACCAGTTCCTTATGGAGCGCGCGTGCTCCTCGGAACCCGAGAACCGCTTTCATACCGCGCAGGCATTCCGGGAGGCCTTCGACCAGGTCTGCGATCCCGCCACCCGGGCACAGAGGAGCCAGAAGCTCCGCAGAAAGCTCTTCCTGGGAGCACAGCTGGCATTCGTGGCACTCCTGGTGGTCGCGCTGGTGCTCTTGGCACTCCATGTCAATTCGCTGCGCCCCGTGGAGGAGGAGTACCTCCCCGTCTCCCAGCAGTGGTATGAGCAGATTCCTCCCATCAATTCCCGGATGAGTCTCCGCTTCCACCAAGAGAAGATCGCCACACAGGAGATCCCCGGCGGATTCCAGGTGTCGCTCAGCGAGGCGTGCGCCGTCACCACAAAGGACTTCGAACTCTATTTCGAGGTGACCTCGAATCTCCATCAGGCGGAACTACAAATCCGCTTCCAGCCCGAAAATCCCGCCGAGGACCCCACGGAAATCCACGCGATGCTCACCCCACGCGGAGTATTTTCGGAAACGACCCTCCTGGCAGGCGACCCCCACGGAGAGATCACCTGGGGACTCCGCGTCGTCCCCCAAGGCGATCAGTGGCTCCTCCTGGCAAACGGACGACCCGTCCTCGATATCCCCGCCCCGAAAACATCCCCCCCTTGGAGACTCTCCTTCACACTCCTCTCTCAGGAAACCGGAACCCTAAAGGTACGGAAAATCTGCCTGTTCGGTTTGTGAGTTTATAGATGTTATAACTTCTTGATTATAAACATGTTATGTAATAATAGGCGCGCCTCTTGGGCGCGCTTTTGGCGTACGCGCCGGTAAATTCCGGCGCGGGGTTCCGGCACGGAACCCTGGCCTAACTTCCTCCTTCCTCCTTTCTCCTTCCTCCTTTTTGGGCATTTAGGCGTTTTAGCGCTTTCGTTGCCATCGCCTGGAAGTGTGGGAGTTTTGCGGCGCTGGCGGCCTCCTGGAGTCTTTGGAGTCCGGTGGGGATATGCTGTTTGTACCACTCGAGGCCATTTTCTTTCCAGAGTTTTCCGTAGGCGCCCAGCGCCTGCATGAGCCGTTGGATGGCGGCGATATGGAGCAGTGACGCCTCCGGGGGTGTGCCGCCTTCGTTTTGGACTGTCTGGAGATATTGCTTCCAGCAGAGTTCCCGCTCTTCGGGGGAGTAGTCGGTGTAGGGATCGTAGAGGAGGGATGCCAGATCGTAGGCGGGGGAGCCCATTCGCATTCCCTGGAAGTCGATCCAGAAGCACCGGTCGTCCTTCACGAGGATATTCGCTCCCTGGAAATCCCGATGCAATAGCGTCTGGGGACCCGTCAATAGCGCCTCGCGGACGCCCCGGGATTCCTCGGCGACCTCGCTGGTCCAGAGCTCATCGGCGTCCAGGACGACATGGAGGAGGTATTTCCGGAAGTAGTCCCGCTCCCACTGGTAGCTCTCGCGGGTGAATGCCGGCTGGAGTGGCAGGGGATTTTTCCGTGCCTCCCGGGTGCCTGCAACATGGAGCCGTGCGGCCTGGGGGATCACTTGCTCTTGCACGAGGGAGAGGCGCTTCTCTCGGGGGAGGGCGGAGAGCTCCTGTCGCCCCAGGTCCTCCTGCACAATCTCGCCTACATCCGGGAGATGCATCCGGATTCCCGGCACGGGAATGCCGAGAGTCGCCAGGAATTGGTCGATGGCGACAAAGGCGGAGTTCTCCTGCCGGGCGAGATCGTATGCGCTCCAGAGGAGACCGGTCTTCTTGCCGTCCTTGAGCAGTGGGAGATATCGTCTGCCGGAGCCCTGCGCACGGGGGACGCCCTCCGTGGTGGCGGTCATGCCAATCCGGGGATCCGGGAGGCGCTGGGGGCTGCTGGTAGGCGGGACCTCCCGGGGAGTCTCGCAGAGGATTCCCGAGGCGTAGAGACCCGGATGGGGCAACGACACGCCATCCCAAAGCACCACATCATGCAGCTTCGTGCCCGCAGGAATCCGGAGGTCCTTTCCTAACCCCAAGGCGCCGGTGCACTGCACTCCCTGGCGTCCCAGGAGATCCCGCCGGAGGCTCTGCTCCTCAATGGCATCCCGCAAGGTGGGGTTGTGGCTCATGACACAGTCCAGGACCGCCTGGTGCGCGTGGATGTATTCCGCGGGAGTGCCCACATCCGTCCAGAAACACTCCTTCGGCGCCACCATCCCCAGGATCCGCCGACCGGCCTTTGCGGCGCGCCGGAAGGCATCCAGGATGCTCGGAGTCTCTTCTTCCTCTGGCAAAAAGTCCAGGATCTCCCGTTTCAATAGGTAGATTCCAGAAAAGGTGTATCCCTCCCCATTCCCACTGTGGAAATCAAGGATCTCGCCATTTTCGGCAAGACGCACACTCCGCACGCCCTTGTCGGGAATCAACAGCAGCGTGGCGTCCGCCTGGACGTCCCGGTGGAAGTGCAGGAGCTCCTCGAGGGGGAAGTCGTGGATCACATCCACATTCCGCACCAGGATCTCGTCCACCTCCGGCGCGAGCTCACGGATCCCCTTCCGAATGCCGCCACCATGGTTCAGCGGACGGGGTCCCTCCTCCGAACAAAGGACCTCCACACCACGCATCCGGGAATACTCCCGGCACGCCGCAGAGACCTGCTCCCCAAGATAGGCACTGTTTACCAAAAGCCTCCCGATCTCCGGCAATTGCCGCAGTTCGTCTAGCGCCAGGGTCAGCAACTCCACGCCACAGAAGGGCAGTAACGCCTTGGGACGCAGAAGGGTGGCCGGACGCATCCGGTTGCCCAAACCCGCCGCTAATACAAAACCGCAGAGAGAAGACATCGTGGGGAAAAAAGGAGGAAGGAGGAGGGAGGAAGGAGGAAGTTAGGCCAGGGTTCCGTGCCGGAACCCCGCGCCGGAATTTACCGGCGCGTGCGCTAATGCGCCGCAACCGGTTGCGGCGCGAGTAGCTAGTAGTTAGTGATTAGCCGTTAGTTGTTCGGTTGCTACGCGGCCCTTCCGCCGCATCACGCGGCGGTACTTTTGTACCGCGGCAAGAGCCGCGGAAGAGTGTCAGCGGCACCTTGTAAACTAGCCACTAGCCACTAATTGCTAAGTACTTATAACTCTAATGTGGGAAATGCGAACGGCGCCGTCTCAGGCAGGATGCGGAGAGGCGGCGCCGTACTTTATGATCGGATGAGCGAAGCGGAGTCTAGAACTCGTACTTCACGCCCAGGGAGACCAGGTCGGTGTATCCCCGATAGGTGCCCTGGATGTATTGCTCCGTGGAGAGGGACTGCTTTGCGTGGCTGCGGTGGAAGAAGATGTGGTTCCAGCCGGCATCCAGGCGCAGGTGCTCGTTCCACTGATAGGAGGCGCCGAAGCAGAGCCAGACGCGGTTGCTGTCGGGGAGCATCACGCTCTTGTTCTCCTTCTTGGTGACGGCGCGCTGGTCGAAGGTGGTGCCGCAACGCAGGGTCCACTTGTCAGTCAGCTTATACTCGCCGCCGAAGGAGAAGCGCCAGGCGTCATGCCAATCCATGACCACCGTGTTCTTCTTCACCAGGGGACCGCGCTCGAAGGTGGTGGTGAGCTCCTTCATGGTGCTCCATTGAGTCCAGGCGATGTCCATCATCAGGGTCAGACGGTCGGTGATCACCTGCTGGATGCCGAAGTTCACGTTCTGGGGCATCTTCAGCTTCAGCTTGGCGTGATCCTTGTAGCTGGTGCCCTTGAGGCCATAGGCGCCAGAGACAAGCTCGGGGATGTTGTAGAACTTGGCGTCCAAATCCAGCTCGTAGGTGGAGCGGGAACGATAGCCGAGACCCAGGGTCGTGCCCTCGCAGGGCTTCCAGACAATACCCAGCGTGAAGCCCAGGCCAATGTCGTCACCCTCCGTGCGCAACTTGGTGTCATGGCCATACTGGGCGGTGGGCACCTTCTGGCGAGCCTTCATCTCCGCATAGTCAATCATCAGACCAACACCCACCGCAAAGTTGTCGGTGAGACGATAGGAGACAGAGGGCAGGACCTCCACCACCGCGATAGAGGTGTCAATGCCGTGATAACGACCCATCCAATTCCGATGGTAGTTGGTCGCCGTGCCACTGGTGGCACTGGCAGCCAGGTTCAGGTTCAGCCCGTCGCCAATCGGAATGGAGTAGTCCAAATTCGGAATGTACGTCTTCCGGATGATGTCACCACTCTCATGGCCGGAAATCGTGCTGCCAGAATCGTGGAACTTCACCTTGCCCGTGAGAAGGTGAGTGCCAGCATTCAACGTGGGACGCTCCACCCACGCCGCACCAGCAGGGTTGAAGTACAACGCAGAGGGATCGTCCGTGCTCGCCGTCATGCCCGCCAAACCACGGCCAAGACCACCTACAGACTGCTCCAAAATCGAAAAACCAGACGCTAACAGGTACGCCGAGGAAAGAACTAGGCAGCTAAATGCGAGAAGTTTCTTCATGTGCTTCCTAATGAGTTGGTTAGAGGAACTGAGACGTGCGGTATTGTAACAAAAACTAAAAAAGTGTCTGTAAACGATAAGATAGCACGCCTTCTGGAGATTACGACATTGTGGCCGTGGAAGAGGGGAATTCTGTGGGTTTGGTGACGGAGATTCCGCGTTCCATGTAGTGTATGAGTGCGATGATAGCGAGGATGCAGAGAGTCGCTGCGGAGGTAATGGTCATGAGAGTTGCGCCGTAGGGTCCTGGTGTATGTAGGATTCCCCAGATGCTGTTGAGTTGGTCGAGCCCGTATGTGACGATGTAGATCAGGAGGAGTGCGGGCTGGAAGAGTCCCTCGCCGTTTTTGGAGTGGTTTGCGCGTGCGAGGATGCTGGTTCGCAGGGGGATCCAGAGGAGGAGTGCGGCGACTCCGAGGATGGTGGGTGTGATCAGGTATTCCCGGAGGAGTGTGGGTTCGCCGCCGGCGAGGAAGAAGTCCCTGATGCCATTGTAGATGGTGTGTGTAGTGGGGTCATCGGGGAGGACGAGTGGCGCGTGTGCTCTTCCGATGCAATTCCACAGTGCGAATGCGGGGGGGATGATTGCGAAGAGGATGAAGAATGCGTCATAGAGTGGGAGTGCCTTCTTCATGCTGTCGGGGCTTACGGGTTGGCAGGGGAGGGGATCCACATGTTCGTAGCCTTCTTTTGTCCAGGGCGTGGGGGAGGCGTAGCTGTGGTATCCGCCCAGCCGGTTCCATTCCCGGTAGAGGAGGTATGCGCAGACGGCCAGGAGGATGCACCAGGGGATTGACCAGGGTTGGGAGAATCGGTAGTGCCATCCGTCGCCGTATTCAAGGGCGAAGGCGGTATTGCTGAAGTGCGCGGCGGCGTAGTCGAAGAGCCGCGCCACCAGCAACCCGGAGAGCAGGCTTGCCCAGGAGCGGAGCATTGCCTGCATGGCGCAGAAGGTTCCGTAGCGGGATTTCGGGAAGAGCATCATCTCCATGGGCTGGTCGCAGATGGCGAATAATCCGCTGATCAGGAGATTGATGATGGCGCTCACGATGGAGAGATTCACCAGGACCTGTGGCGGCATGGTGCCGAAGACCCACCGCAGGAGGAAGGGGAGTCCGGAGAGGTTAGCGAAGATGTAGTGATACACTATGATCCGGGTGGGATGCCAGCGGTTCACCAGCGTGGGCAATAGTGCGGCCATGAAGATTCCGCCGGCAAGTACCATTCCGCTGATGCCGTTCATGTGGCCGTAGTCCGCATCGGTGAGCTTCAGCTGCTTGCTGACGAGGTAGTAGTTGAAGACGCCGGCGGCGCCGCTGAGGGATCCGGAGATGAAGATCAGATAGCGCAGCCAGTAGACCCGGTGGCAGAAGGTGAACTTCACGAAGTCCTTCAAACCCAGGATCTTCGCTTTCAGGCGATCCAGGCCCTTCGCTTTCTTGCGGGCGAGCTGCTCTTCGGTGAGGGGCGGATACTCGCCCTCCTTCACGTTCAGGCAGAAGAGCGTGATGCCGATGCCATAGAAGGCGGCCAGTCCCAGAAAGATCGCGGTGGAGTGTTTTTGGGCGTGTGGGAAGAGGAAGTAGTGGAAGAATGCGGCGCCGAATTGGAGTGCCAGCCGCACGCATGCCATGATGCGTCCGAAGAACTCCGGCGGGATGATGTCGATGAAGATGTACCAGATCACCGAATTGGCCCACATGGCGAAGAACTGGTAGAGGACCATGATGATTCCCATGACCAGCGCGGTCATGGTGGCGGGCGAGGTATGCCAGAGGGGCTGCGCCCAGGCGGAAAGCGCGTCGCCGAAGCGCAGGGTGAAGCCGAAGAGCGCCAGCGACAGCACGATGGGCGGCATGGACAGAAAGATGAAGGGGATTCGTCGGCCCCATTTGCCCCGGTGCAGGTCGCTGGCTACGCTGATATAAGGGCACACCGTCATGTTCATGACGGAGATGATGCAGGATAGGATGAGCCAGCTGGCGGTGTCGCTGACGCCTAGCTCCTTGAGCTGAATTGGCAGGATGGCGCCGGGGGCGCTGCCGGCCAGGCCCAGGCAGGCCACGGCCAGCATGAGCCAGAAGAAGAGCATGCAGAGCTGCATGCGGGTGTAGGTTAGCTTCCCGCAGTGGTAGAGCTTCTGTGGCGTCGACGTCATAGGGGCAATTCAGCAAAAAAAGGGGGCGGAGGGACGGATGCGGCGGATGCGGATATTTATCGGTTGTCCACCCGTTCGGGGGACAGATCGTGCATCCGGAAGCGGAAGGCGGCGAGCTCCTCGTAGGAGGTGCCGGGGCGACCCCAGTTGGCGTAGGGATCAATGGAGAGACCGCCACGGGGCAGGAATTTTCCCCATACCTCGATATAGCGGGGATCTAGCTTCTTCCGCAGGTCTTCCAGGATCATATTCACCACCGATTCGTGGAAGGCACCGTGGTTGCGGAAGCTGAAGAGATAGAGTTTCAGGGACTTGCTCTCGACGATGAGCTTGTCAGGCACGTAGGAGATGGTGATGGTGGCGTAGTCGGGCTGGCCGGTCTTGGGGCAGAGCGAGGTGAATTCCGGACAGTTGAATTTCACCCAGTAGTCGCGCTCGGCGGGACTGGCCACGGCCTCCAGGACGCTGGGGTCGTAGGAGGCGGGATAGCGGGTGGGACCGGCGGCTCCCAGGAGGGAGAGGTCGTCAACGGTGGGCAGCGCGGCGGGCTTTTTGCGGGAGGAGGAGGGGGTCTTCATGGGACGGAAAAGCAGTCTACGGTGGCTAGGCGAGGGTGACGACGGGGGCACTGTTGCGGTCCGTCCATTCAATGACGGCGTGTCTGCCTTCCTCCCCAAAT
Organism: uncultured Lentisphaeraceae bacterium; assembly: GCA_964570085.1. Taxonomy (GTDB): domain Bacteria; phylum Verrucomicrobiota; class Lentisphaeria; order Oligosphaerales; family Oligosphaeraceae; genus UBA1724. The sequence continues at coordinate 9,356 of CAZMWS010000069.1, forward strand.
TCGCCGCAGTTGACCACCGTGGTCTTTCCCACGGTGTAGACGCCACGGGCTTCGTGGATGTGTCCGCAGAGATTCAGCGCGGGAGCATGCGCCTGCAATAGATTCGCCACTGCCTGGC
>CAZMWS010000070.1:0-9385 GCA_964570085.1 uncultured Lentisphaeraceae bacterium
GCCTGCTGGAGGAGTATGGGGAGCCGCCGGGGATCCTGTCGGTAGCATCTTCCGAGGGCACGGATCATTCGCGCCTTTTCCAGGCAGTCATTGAGGGGGAGGGGGAGTCGCCGGATGGCGTTTCCCAGGAATTCCTCATGGTCGTCCAGACGCTGGAAGCGTGCGTCGTATTCGTGGTTCAGGAAGGCGGCGACGCGCCCCACATGCCGCGGATGGCATTTTCGGGAGACCCCCGCTTCCCATTTGCGGATGGTGGACCAGTTGATGCGCAACAGCTCGCCTAGCTGCGCAAAGGATGCGCCCATGCCCTGGCGGACCTGCCGGAGACGCGCGCGGTGCTCGTCGGTGAAGATCCCCCGGAAGGGCAGGGACGACGATGGGGATGACGGGGACGCGGAAAACTGTTTCATGGGGGGATTCCTCCTGCCAATGGACGGCGGTGAATGGACGGGGACTCTCGATGAGCCCGGAATGATGACGGCTTCCTCCCGATCTCCTCGGGATTCGTCGGGAAATATACGGGCGCCCAAAGTCCGCCAATCCGCCGGAACCATTTTTACAAAAACACCCCGAAAATCCGAAATTTTCCCGAAAGAACACTTTTGGACAGAAGGGCCGATCTCCGGACAGAATGCGAATTTTTCGACGGCGGCCCCCAAAAAATCTTTAAAAAAGTTTAAAAATTTTTGTTGTCAGCCCTTGAGATTTCCATTTTATTAAAGCATACTCTGAATGTTAGTCGAAAGATCCCCTGCTTGAGGGAATTGAGTTCCAGAGATTTTTTTGCCCTGTCTCCCTTCTCTCCGCCTTCGGTCTCGCGATTGAGCCATCCGGCTCCTTTCCTCATTTGATTTGTCCCCGGGAAAGATCAACACACAGGCAAAAGTTGGGACAAGAGTACCAGACAGGAGCAATCCAGTAATTCCATGAGCAAAAATCTCTACGTTGGCAACCTGAGCTACGCGGTCAACGACGCCGAACTCAACCAGATCTTCTCCCAGTTCGGAAAGGTCGACTCCGCGCGGGTCATCACCGATCGTGACACCGGCCGTTCCAAGGGCTTCGGCTTTGTGGAAATGGCGGACGACGGCGAGGCGCAGGCCGCCATCGACGGCATGAACGGCAAAGAAGACCACGGTCGCACCCTGACCGTCAACGAGGCAAAGCCCCGCGAGCCCCGTGGTCCCCGCCCCCACGGCGGCATGGGCTTCAACCGCTAACATGCCCCAATAGCGTCTTCCCGGCGGTGCCTCTCGGGTGCCACCGGTCTTGAGACCGACAAGAGGCCGTTGCATCTTTTGGGATGCGGCGGCCTTTTTTTATGCCAGTGTGGGGGGATTTCTCATGGGGGTCTTTGTGGGTGAAATCCCTGTGAAAAAAGGGCGTGGTTTCGAGGCGGAAAAGCGAATGTGCCTTACAATATGGAAAAGCCCGGCGGAGGAGCCGTCGAGTGGTCTCTCCTTGCGTTTTTTACACCCCAGAATACACGCCTGCCAATCTATGTCGAGTCCATACTTTTCCCGCATTCTCCTGAAAATCAGCGGCGAGGCCCTCGGTGGTCCCCACGGCGGTCTGGATCCGTCGGCCATTGCGCGCAGTGCGGCGTTGGTATCGGAGGCCCGGGAGTGCGGGGCGCAGGCGGCGGTGATTATTGGAGCGGGGAATCTCTTCCGGGGGCTGGCAGGCAGCCGCCAGGGAATGGATCGCCTGGGCGCGGACTACATGGGCATGCTTGCCACTTGCATGAATGCCCTGGCCATGCGTGATGCCCTCCAGCAGATTGGCATCCCCGCCGAAATCCAGTCCGCACTGCCTATCGCCGGGGTACTGCCGCCCTTCGATTATCGCGAGGCCGAGCGGATGCTCTCCCAGGGGACCGTGGTACTCTTTGCGGCCGGCACCGGTCATCCCTATTTTTCCACGGACACCACCGCCGCCCTCCGCGCGTTGGAGATCCATGCGCAGGCGGTCTTCAAGGCCACGAAGGTGGATGGCATCTATAGCGCGGATCCCGTGACCCATCCCGAGGCCACGCGCTTCGCCCGCCTGACCTACGACGAGGCGCTCTCCCGGCACCTGAAGGTCATGGACGCCAATGCCTTCGCCCTCTGCCAGGAGAACCACCTCCCCACTGTGGTCTTCAAGGCCACCGAAAAGGGCGTGCTCACCGAGATCCTCTCGGGGAATTTCCAGCACGGCACCCTAGTCACAGACGCCACCTGCTAAAGACCCACCCCTTGCCGCCTGACCGACGACGCCCGTATGCGGCGAGAATCCGTAGGCGTTGCAGGCACATCCTCATTGTAGAAGACGTAACCACACCACATCCCCCCATCCCAAAAGAGGAGAAATCATACATGCCCACCGCAGCAGAAATCCAGGAAAGCACCAAGCTGACCATGAACAATACCGTGGACGCCCTGAAGCGCCGCTTTGACTCCGTGCGCACCGGAAAGGCCTCCCCCGCCCTGGTGGAGGGCGTGATGGTCGACTACTACGGCGCCCAGACCCGCCTGAAGGACATCGCCGCCATCAGCGCTCCCGAACCCCGTCTGCTGAAGATCCAGCCCTGGGATATCGGCGCCGTGAACGCCATCACCAAGGGCATCCAGGCCAGCGGACTGGGCATCACCCCCGTCACTGACGGAAAGGTGATCCGTCTGCCCATCCCCGAGCTCTCCGAGGAGCGCCGTAACGAGATGACCAAGCAGGTCAAGAAGTTCGCCGAGGAGGCGCGCGTCGAGATCCGCAATGCCCGCCGGGATGCCAACGAGGCCATCAAGGAGGCCAAGAAGAAGTCCGAGATCACCGAGGATGAGCAGAAGACCCAGACCGAGCAGATCCAGAAGCTCACCGACAAGATGGTCGAGAAGGTGGACGCCATCCTGGCCGAGAAGCAGCAGGAACTCATGTCCGTGTAGTTCCCATTCGTCCGGCGTCTCTGGGGCGGGGAGGGCAAATCCCTCCCTTTTTCTGGGACGTCGGACTTCGTTTTGTCTTGTTGGGGAGAGTGTCTTTTTTTGAGCCGGGGGGGAGTTCCCTTCGTTGTCCGGCACCGTCTTTGGGGAGAATTGGGAATGAGGAAGGAGAGTATTTGCATTTTGTGGTGCCTGTGTCTGCTGTTTTGCGGCGTGACGGCGCGGGCTCAGAGTGTCGGCACCGTGGTGAAGACGGTGCAGGGAAACCCCACGTTGGGGATTGTGAAATTTTCGGGTGACGCCGAGGCGCGGCGGATCCTGGAGACCATGCTGGTGCGCTGCGACTGGTTCCAGGTGCTCAAGGAGAGCCAGGCGAATCGCGGACAGGTGCAGCTCTCCGTCAACGCCGCCTCCAATGCCTACGCCGTCACCGCACAGGTAGGCGGCGACAAGCGGGTCTTCCGCTACGAGGCCGGCGGCACTGACTGGAATGACGCGGCGGCGAAGGTGACCGACGCCCTCCTGAAGGAGCTCTTCGGGGTTCCCGCTCTTTGCACTCGTCCCATTGTCTATGTGATGGGGGATGGCAATGGCAAGAAGGAGCTCTATTCCTGCCGGCTGGATGGCAGCGCCCAGAAGCGCCTGACCCACAACAATGCCATCTCCACCGAGCCCTCCTGGGGACACTCCGGGGCACTGGTCTATACCCTCAACCAGGGCGTCGCTCTCCAGATCCTCCTGATGGACATGGCGAAGCAGCGCCAGCGCGTGATCTCCAGCGCACGGGGTCTGAACTCCTCCGCGGCACTCTCTCACGACGGACGCCTGGTGGCACTGCCCCTCTCCTTGGGCAAGCAGGTGGATCTCTATCTCCTCGATCTGGCCAATGGCTCCCGTCGCCGCCTGACCCAGGATCGGGATGTGGAGTCCTCTCCCGTCTTCAGCCCCGATAACACGAAGCTCTGCTATGTCTCCGACCGCAGCGGTCGCCCGCATCTCTATCTGCAGGGCGTCAATGACGAGAAGGCAGTCCGTTTGACGCGCGGCGGTTCCGAGTGCGTCTCCCCTGACTGGTCCCCCAAGAGCGGCATGATCTGCTATTCCACCCGCATTCAGGGACAATACGTCATCGCGGTGCTGGATCCCTCCAAGCCCGATCAGGAGCCCCTGGTGGTCACCGAGGCCACCGGCAACTGGGAGGCCCCCAGTTGGGCGCCCGATGGACGGCATATCGTCTGCACCCGCGCGACCGGCGGCAAGCAGGATCTCTATCTGGTGGATACCCTCCTCAAGAGCTTCCAGCCCCTCACCAAGGGCGCAAAGCTCTCGCTGCCCGCCTGGGCGCCCGCTCGGTAGAAACGACATTCCCTTTATTGCATTTTGACGAATATGGCCGAATCCAAGGACCAGCAGGAGCCCCGTACGCCCGATGCGGAGGAACACGGCTCCCCGGAACAGAATCCCCCGCCTCATGACGACCGGGATCTCTTCCGTGAACTCATGGACCGGCTGGGCGCAATCCCCCTGGGCAGCATCCGTCAGGAGGCCCCGAAGCCCCCTGAAAAGCCCCGCCGGGATCCCCTGGAGCTGGTGCGGCAATTCTCCTTGCGCCCCAAGGAACTTCGGGATGACCTGGATCGCTTTGTGGTCAGCCAGGATGACGCCAAGAAGGTCCTGGCGACCGCCGTCTGCGATCACTACAATCACGTGCGGCGCTGCCTGGAGGATCCCGAGGTCGCCAAGCGCGACTACCCCAAGGCGAATGTCCTCATGATGGGGCCCACCGGCGTGGGAAAGACCTACCTGATGCGCTGCATCGCCCGACGGATCGGCGTCCCCTTCGTGAAGGCAGATGCCACTAAGTTCTCCGAGACGGGCTATGTGGGCTACGATGTGGAGGACATTGTCCGGGATCTGGTGAAGGCCGCCGATGGCGATGCGGAGCTGGCACAGTATGGCATTGTCTACATTGACGAGGTTGACAAGCTGGCGGGCAGTGGTGGCAATGGCCAGAAGGATGTCTCTGGGCGCGGCGTGCAGGTGAATCTCCTGAAGCTCCTGGAGGACTCCGATGTGCGCTTGATCGCCCAGAATGACATGATGGGCCAGATGCAGGCCATGATGAGCTTCCAGCAGGAGGGCCGCACCCCTCCCTCCACCATCTCCACGAAATTCATCCTCTTTATCGTCTCCGGCGCTTTCAGCAAGCTGGACTCCCTGGTGCGACGGCGCCTGGGGCGCGGCGTCATTGGCTTCCGGGGCGGCGAGGAGGTCCTGCCGACTGATGCTAGCGAGGCCGTCGAGGCCTCCGCGTTGGGCGAGAGCGATCTGCTGCGGCGCGTCAAGACCGCCGATCTGGTGGATTACGGCTTCGAGCCCGAGTTCGTGGGACGCTTCCCGGTGCGGGTGGCACTGGACGAGCTGGGCGTTGCCGATCTGGAACGAATCCTCACTACTGCCGAAAACGGCATCTGGGAGCAATATGTGGAGACCATGGCCGGATATGGCATCGAGCTCACGGCAGACCAGGAGGCGCTCCATCTGCTGGCGCAGGAGGCCGTGGAGGAACACACCGGCGCCCGCGGACTGCTTACGGTGCTGGAACGGCTCTTCCGCGAATACAAATTCGAGCTGCCCGGCACGGGCGTGACACAGCTCCATCTGACCCGTGCCATGCTGGAGGATCCGAAGGGCTCTCTGGAGGCGCTGGTGCAGGCTCACCGACAGGAGGCGCGGCGACTCTCCTGCCAGGAGGTGGAGGCCTTCGCCAAGCGCTTCCAGGAGGAACACGGGTATCTTCTGGAATTCACTCCCGCCGCACAGGAGCGACTGGTGGAAAAGGCTGAGGAGGCCGGAAAGACGGTCCGCGGATTCTGCGAAAGCCATTTCCGGGACTTCGCTTACGGGCTGGCGCTATTGGAGAAGGACCATCCCGAGAGAAAGACCTTCCGGCTAGACGCCCCCGATGTGGAGAATCCCAGCCAGACTTTGACTCAGTGGATCAAGAACAATATCCAAGGAGAGGAGACGCAGCTATGATCGAAAAAGTAGTTCTCGTCCAGAATGCCCGGGGCATCCATCTGCGCCCCAGCGGACTCATCGCCGCCGCCCTGCGGGACTACGCCGGAAAGGCGTGGGTGATCCCCGCGGACGGTAGCCGCGAGACCCAGATCACCTCCTCGCCTCTCTCCATCATGGGACTCTCCCTGCGGCAGGGCGATGTGGTGACTCTCCGCCTGGAAGGCGAGGGCGAGGCCGAGAAGCTGGCCGAGCTGGCCGAGCTTTTCTCCAAGAAATACGACTTCACCTAGGGAGGAGGGGAAGGCGAAAACGGAATCCACGCTTCCCCGAAGGTATGAACTCCCGACTGCTTGTCATCCTCTCCTTTGTGCTGGTGGCCGCCGCATTCTATCTGCTGCCACAGGGCACCACACGGCGGCTCCTGGGCACCGGTCGCGCATTCACGCAGCCCGCACAGGAACTGAGCGCCATGGGACAGCGCGTGACGCGGGAGGCCCTGGGCGGACTTCCCGAGAACATGACTCGCGAGGAGCGCGATGCCCTCCTGGCGGAGGTGGCGCGCCTCAAGGAGCAGTCCGTGGGATATGGCCAGCGGCTGGATAATCTCCGTGCGGAGAATATCCAGCTTCAGCGGCTCCTGCGGCACTACAAGCAGCCGAAGGGCTACTCCATGGTCACCGCCGAGGTGGTCGGGCGCAGCGCGCTATTGGGTCGCATGGATACCCTGATTCTGGATCGCGGCGCCTCCGATGGCATCCAGGCGGGACAGGCGGTGTTGAGCACCGAGGGTCTGGTTGGCGTGGTGGAGGAGGCCATGGCACGGCAGTCCGTGGTGCGGCTGGTCTCCTCGCCCGGATTCTCCCTTCCCGCTACCGTCTCCGGACGGGATGCCACCGGCATCCTGGAAAACCAGGGCGGACGGCTGGTCCTCGTGGGGCTCATGGGACAGGATTTCGATGGGCTCTTCTTGGGGGATGTGGTGGTCACTACCGATTTGGGAAGCGACGCCATGCAGCCCGGGTTGGCGGTGGGGACGGTCGGCGACAAAGGGCGCACTCCCGACGACGCGCCCATGTATATGCTGGATGCCTCCGCGTCGCCGCAACTCTCCTCCATCCGCTTCGTGCTAGTGGCAATCCGGGGAAAATACTGAGATGCTCTTCAAGGTCTCTGATCCCAATGCCCGTAGTCTGGTGGAGATCTCTATTACCTTCCACGGACAGGCACTCTCCGATGCCCTGACTTCCCGCTCCGGATGCCTCTGGGGACTCCTCCGCGCCGCCGGATTCCTGGCGTTGCTCTATTTTGCCTTGGGATGGGAGCTCACGAGCCACCGGTATTTCCCGGAACTGGCACTCCATCCCGCCATCCTTCTGCTGGCATATCTGGCACTCCGGGGATCCTTGGGAGTCAGCATGACTCTGGCACTCCTGACGGGATTCCTCCTGGACGCCGGCGCCGCCTGCCATCCCGGAGTCCATGCCCTCCCCACAGTCCTGGCAACCGCCGCCGTGATCCTCCTCCGGAATACCCCGCACTTCCCCAAAGAACATAGCTGGTACGCCGCCGCCCTCGCCGGAGCAACCGCACACTTCCTCTATGCCGCTGCGGTCCTCCTCGTTACCTGGAACGCGACCCCACAGGAGATTCTCTACCAGCTCGCGATCGGCACCCTCCTGGCCGCCTTCGCGTACACGCCCGCTCTCGCATTCCTCCTGGATCTTACCGGAACAACGCGAAAGTAGGGGTGTTGTTAAATATCTATAACTCGTTGCGCGCGAGTGTGTTATGAATATTGCGCGTTATGCCTGCTCTTCGACGGCGGTCTTCACGGACACGGTGACCTTCTTGTCGTAGCAGGAGAAGATGTGGTCGACCAGTGTCTTTTCAGGGGGCTTTGTGAAGAGGCTGACGACGGGGACGATGACGAGTCCGGCGAGCATTGCGATGCCGCCGCAGTTAATGGGTGAGCGCATGATTTCGGGCATGATTTCCTTGACAGCGGGGATCATGTCTGCGATCATGAGTACGCAGCTGAAGACGAAGCAAGTCCAGCAAGCGGCCTTCGTGGTGCGTTTCCAGTAGAGTGCATAGAGGAAGGGCGCCAGGAATGATCCGGCCAGGGCGCCCCAGGAGATTCCCATGAGCTGTGCGATGAAGGTGACTCTGCTACTGTATTGAAGCAGTGCGATGGCTGCGGAGATGGCGATGAAGACCACGATGAGTGCGCGGATGGTGAGGAGCTGCGCCTTGATGCTCATGCGGTTTTTGAGGAGGCATCCGTGGAGGAAATCGATGGCGAGTGTGGAGCTGGAGGCAATGACGAGGGAGGAAAGCGTGGACATGGAGGCCGCCAGCACCAGGATGACGGTCAAGGCGATGAGTGCGGGGTGGAGGGACTCCAGCATGGTTGGGATGATGGAGTCGTATCCATTGGCGGCGATATTCACGCGGTCGGCGTAGATTCGTCCGAAGCCGCCCATGAAGTAGCATCCGCCGGCCACCACCAGTGCGAAGAGTGTGGAGATGATGGTGCCCTTGTGGATGGCGCCCTCGTTGGTGATGGCGTAGAATTTCTGGACCATCTGGGGGAGTCCCCAGGTGCCCAGGGAGGTGAGGATCACCACGAAGAAGAGATTCACGGGATCGGGTCCCAGGAAGGATGCGAAGACGCCGGGGGTGGCGCCATTGAGGACTCCGGGCACCGGGATGGCATGGGGATCGCTGGCGGCCGCCAGCTTGGAGAGCGCCGCCGTGAAGCCGCCCTGGCTCGCCAGGACCGCCCATACCAGGATCGAGATGCCGGTGAGCATGATGATTCCCTGAATGAAGTCGTTGATGGCCGCCGCCATATATCCGCCCATGACTACGTAGATGGCGGTGAGCGCCGCCATGAGGATGATGCAGATGGAGTAGTCCAGATCGAACCCCATGGCGAAGAGCCGTGAGAGTCCGTTGTAGAGTGACGCGGTGTAGGGAATCAGGAATACGAAGATAATGAGGGATGCCCCGACTTTCAGTCTGTCATCCTTGAAGCGCTCCCCGAAGAATTGCGGCATGGTGGCGGAGTCAAGATGCTGGGTCATGACGCGCGTGCGCCGTCCCAAAATGCTCCACGCCATCAGGGATCCCACCAGCGCATTGCCAATGCCCGCCCAAGTGGCCGAAATGCCGTAGAGCCAGCCGAATTGTCCCGCATAGCCCACAAAGACCACCGCCGAAAAGTAGCTGGTTCCATAGGCAAAGGCGGTGAGCCAGGGACCCACCGAACGCCCGCCTAACACAAAGCCATTCACATCCGTGGAATGACGGCGGCAATAGACGCCCACACTCAACGTGAGGATGACGAAAAGTCCTAGAAAGAGTGTGTTGTAGAAGAGGGACATGGTTGGAAAAAGGAGGAAGGAGGAAGGAGGAAGGAGGAAGTTAGGCCAGGGTTTCGGCAG
>CAZMWS010000071.1:0-9310 GCA_964570085.1 uncultured Lentisphaeraceae bacterium
CTACCTTCTACCTTCTACCTTCTACCTTCTACCTTCTACCTTCTACCTTCTACCTGCTACCTTCTACCTTCTACCTGCTACCTAGCCATGGGCGGGGGAGCGGGGGCGGCAGCCCCCGTCCTTTCGTTATTTTCCCGGTTATTCTTCGGGAACCGCATCTCGGGCGCTTTGTCTATGGTGTCGTTGCGCGGAAGAGGGGTGTTGTACGCAGGGGGATGGTGCAGTAGCGCGGCGCGTTTTCCTTTTTTTCCTTTTCTTGCCATCCAAACCTTCTTTCTTTTATATCCGCAGGAGCATTTTGTATGACTACCGACACCGACGTCAATTTGCTTGCCAGCCAGATTTCCCGTGAAGCGGCGCTTTTGCAGTCGCTGCGTTCTGAGATTCAGAAAGTCATCGTGGGTCAGGACCGTCTCATTGACCGTCTGCTCATGGCATTGATCACGAACCAGCATGTGTTGCTGGAGGGTGTTCCTGGGTTGGCGAAGACCCTCACTGTCACCACGCTGGCGAAGGCCATCCAGGCCTCCTTCCACCGGATCCAGTTCACTCCCGACCTATTGCCTGCCGACCTCATCGGCACCCTCATCTACAATCCGAAAGAGGGCGACTTCACCACCAAGCAGGGGCCCCTCTTTGCGAATTTGATTCTTGCCGACGAGATCAACCGTGCGCCAGCGAAGGTGCAGAGTGCCCTGCTGGAGGCCATGCAGGAGCGCCAGGTCACCCTGGGCGACACCACCTACGCCCTCCCCGCCCCCTTCATGGTCCTGGCCACCCAGAATCCCGTGGAGCAGGAGGGCACCTACCCGTTGCCGGAAGCGCAGGTGGACCGCTTCCTCTTCAAGGTGGTGGTCACCTACCCCACTGCCGACCAGGAGCTCCAGATCCTCCGGAGCCACGCCTCCACGGCGGACCGTCCGCAAGTCCAGCCCGTCATGACCCCGGAGGACATCCTGCGGATTCGGCAGCTCTTGGACCAGGTCTTCATGGACACCCGGGTGGAGAAATACATCGTCTCCCTGGTAGAGGCCACCCGAAAGCCGGAGGCGTATCGTCTTGCCGACCTGAAGCCCCTCATCCGCTTCGGCGCCTCGCCCCGTGCCACCATCTTCCTGGCGCAGGCCGCCCGCGCGCAGGCATTCCTCCAGAGCCGCGGATACGCCACTCCCCAGGATGTGAAGGATGTGGCCATGGATGTCCTGCGTCACCGTGTGTTGCTCACCTACGAAGCGGAGGCGCAGGAGATCTCCGCCGAGGAGATCGTCCAGAAGTTCCTGGATGCCGTCCCCGTGCCCTGAGGCGCACTCTCCATGGACCTGAATACCCTATCCCAACGACTGCGCCTGCTGGAGATCCGCTCCCGCAAGGACGTCACCACCCTCCTGGCCGGACAATACCGCTCCGCCTTCCGCGGCTCCGGCATCGAGTTCGAGGAGGTCCGGGAGTATCAACCCGGCGACGACATCCGTTCCATTGACTGGAATGTGACGGCCCGGCAGGGACGCCCCTTCGTGAAGCGCTTCCGGGAAGAGCGAGAGCTCACCATCCTCTTCCTGGTGGACTGCTCGGCCTCCGGCGCCTTCGGCTTCTCCCGCGAGTCCCTCCAGGATCTCTCTGCGCAGATTTGCGCCAACCTGGCCTTTTCCGCTGTGAAGAACAACGACAAGGTGGGCTTGCTCCTCTTTGCCGACACGGTGAAGAAGTTCCTTCCGCCCGCCAAAGGCGCGGCACACGCCATGCGCCTCCTCCGGGAATTGCTGTCCTGCCAGAGCCAGGGTGGCGGCACCGACCTGAAGAGCGCCCTGGAGTATCTCGGGCGCGTGCTGAAGCGCCGCGCCATCATCTTCCTCCTCTCCGATTTCCTGCAGCGCCCCGACTACCAGCAGCCGTTGCAATTGCTGTCGCGGCGTCACGACGTGGTGGCACTCCCCCTCCGGGATCCCGCCATGCGCACGCTGCCGGACCTGGGCTTCGCGCAGCTCCGGGATCCCGAGACCGGCGAGGACTTCCTCCTGGACACCGGATATGGCCCCGCCCGCAAGGAATACACGCGGCGCTTTGACCAGATCCAGGAGCAGACCCTCCAGACTCTCAAGCGCTGCGGCGCCGACACCCTCCCCCTGGACGCAGGCGAGGAGTGCACAAGAAAACTCTCCGGTTTCCTGAAGCGGCGCGCACAGCTCCGCTAGCAGGGACGCCTTTCCCCTCCAATGACCCGAAAATCCCTCGCAATCCTATTCAGCGCAACGAGCGCACTGCCCCTGGCCGCGGAGGGTCTCCCCCTGGACGACAGCCTCCTGCTGCCCGAGGAGACCCTCATGCCCCGGCCACTCTGGCACTACGTCCTCACCGCACTGGCGCTACTACTCCTGCTGTACCTGGCTGTGCGCGTCTTCCGGGCGCTCCGCAACCGCCGCGCCCCCGAGACGCCCGCGCTGACGCCCATCCAGCTGGCCGAGCTCCGGTTGCAGCAACTCAAAGACCGGGACCTCCTCTCTACCATGCAGTACAAGGAATTCTGCCAGGAGCTCTCCTTCCTCCTGCGAGAATACCTGGAGGGGCGCTTCCACTTCCAGGCAACCAAGCTCACCACGCAGGAATTCCTGGCGCAAATTCCCGACACGCCCTTCCTCCAGAAGCACAGCCTCTTCCTCCAGAGGCTCCTCCAGACCTGCGATAGAGTGCGCTACGCCAACGACGAGCCCTCCGCCAACGCCCTCGCCGCCCTGGAAACGCAGTGCCGGGAGCTCATCCAGGAGGCCGAGCTTCCGGAAGACGGCGAAGCCCAGGAGGCACAGAAATGACCTCGCGCAGACTCACCACGGTTCTCTGGATCGCACTGATCCTGGCGGCATTCCTCTTTCTCTGGAGGATCCTGCCCGGCGCGCGCTTCGCGCATCCTTGGGCGCTGATCGGACTGGCCGCGCTGCTGGCGCCCCTCTTCAAGGAGCTCCTCCATCCCACGCCCACCACACCCGTCCCCGGGGCCTCCGCACTCCTGAGGGGTCTCCCCGGCGCGCACCGAACCGCCCTCACACGGCTCCCGGGATTCCTCCTGATGCTCGCCTGGTGCGCACTGGTCCTGGCGCTGGCGCGTCCGCAGACGGAGAAGAAGCTGATCTCCCAGAGCACCCGTGGCATTGCCATCGAGATGATCCTGGACCGTTCGGGCTCCATGCGGAATATCATGAGCTACCGCGGCCATAGCCAGAACCGCCTGGAGACCGTGAAGGAGGTCTTCCGCGCCTTCATCTTCGGCGAAAAAGGCGGCGGCGAGGAGTCCATGAAGGGGCGTGACAGCGACCTGGTGGGCCTGGTGGGCTTCGCGCGCTATCCCTACACCGCCTGCCCCCTCACCCTGGACCACGACGCACTGGACTTCGCCCTCCGGGGCATCCAGCTGGTGCCACCCGACTCCCCCGAAAACAGCACCGCCATCGGTGACGCGGTGGCCATGGGCGTGGCGCGCCTAGTGGACGAGGAGAAATCGCTGGCCGCCCGCGAGAAGCAGGGCAAGAAGGAGTTCTCCCTCCAGTCGAAGGTCATCATTTTGCTCACGGATGGCCAGGATGAGGGCGAGCACGATCTCTCCATTGCCGACGCCGGGCAGCTGGCCCTCAAGCACGGCGTGAAGGTCTACACCATCGCCATCCTGGACAACTCGCCCTTCAGTCCCCCCTACGACACCACCGACATCCAGAGGCTGGCCGAGACCACTGGCGGACAATTCTTCCCCTGCTGGGACGCCAAGGGCCTGGCGCAGGTCTGCCGCGCCATCGACTCCCTGGAGCGCAGCGATTTCGAGACGCCCTACTACGCCGTCAGCGAAGACCACTACCAGCCCTTCCTCCTGGCGGGCACCGCACTGCTCCTCCTGGCCATCGCCCTGAAGGCCATCGGACTCGCTCCGCTGGAGTAGCGCGCAAAAATCCCCCATACCTTTTCACACGATTATCCCGGTGACGGCATTCCGTTGCCGGTAAACCAAAGAATGTTCCTCCAACCGCAAATCCTCCCCTGGCTCGCCCTGATTCCCCTGCTGGCTCTGGCGCTCTTTCTGTACCGCCGACATCGCATGAGCCGCCTGGACGCCCTCCGGGACTCCCCCTCCCTGAATGCCTGGCAGTCCACTCGTCACCCCGCATTGCAGTGGGCGAAGTGGCTCCTGCTGCTCCTGGCGGCGGCCGGATGCCTCCTGGCTCTGGCGGATCCCGCCTGGGGTCTCATCAGCAAAAAGGTCCAGCGGCAGGGTCGACAGGTAGTCTTCCTAGTGGACCTCTCCCGGAGCATGCTCGCCAAGGACCTGCGCCCCAATCGCCTGGAACGCGCAAAAGCGGAGATCGCGCAGTGCCTGGAGGTGCTCCAGGGCGACCGCGTGGCGCTGGTGGGCTTCGCCGGCACCGCCGCCGTCCTCTGTCCGCCCACCCTGGACTACGCATTCTTCCAGATGGCGTTGAACGAGATGTCACCGAATATCCTGGCGCGTGGCGGCACGAATCTGGGCGACGCACTCCGGATGGTCCGCAACGAGATCTTCAACGAATCCACCGGCGAGGGCCGCGATGTGATCCTCATCACAGACGGCGAGGACCACGATTCCCTGCCGATTGAGGCCGCGAAGGCGCTGGGCGCCCTGAAGGTCCGACTGCTCATTGTAGGATTAGGTGACGACAAGGCCGGCACCCTCCTCTCAATCCCCGACGAGCAAGGGCAGGAGACCCTGCTGAAGTACAACGGACAGCCCGTACGCTCCCGACTGGATTCCGAGACCCTCCAGGCCATGGCAGACGCCACCCCCGGCGGAGTCTACCTGGCCGTGGGCACCCGCGATTTCGATCTGCGGGACTTCTATCGCCAGACGGTCTCTTCCGCCAAGCAGGAGACCTTCGAGGAGGAATCCCTGATTCAAAAAGAGAAGCGGTACCATCTCTTCCTGTTGCCCGCAATGATTCTGCTGGCATTGGGCGTCGCCCTGCCCACCGGCAAACGCCCGCCGAAGCCCGGACGCCTGGCACTCCTGCTGGCACTGCTGCTATTCCCGCAGGCATCCCGGGCGGCCTCCCCACGCGCCATCTTCCAAAAAGGCACGGAAGCCCTCCAGTCCGGAAATCTGGAAGAGGCGCAGAAGGCATACCAGGAATGCCGAGATGCCCTCCCCGCGGACCGTCCCACACCACGCCCCCTGCAATTCAACCAGGCGCTCCTGGATTACCACGCGGGAGAGTGCGATCGCGCGGAAACCGCCCTCCGCTCCATGCTGGAGGAGATGAGCGAGCAAGAGGAGTCCTCTCCTTTGGAGCGTAAGACGCATCTCACCCTCGCAAATGTCCTCGTGCGCTCCGCAGAACAGAAGGCCGGGACGCAGCCCCCCGAGAAAACGATCCTGGAGGACGCACTGAAACAGACCACGGAGGCCATCCAGGAATACGAAACCGCCCTGGAAGACCCCACCATCGAGGACAAGACGCCCGTTCGCCAAAATCTGAAATGCGCGAACTCCCTCAAATCCCAAATCGAACGGCTCCTGGAACAGCTGAAACAACAGGATCAGCAACAGCAGGATCAGCAACAGCAGGACCAGCAACAGCAGGATCAGCAACAGCAGGAACAGCAACAGCAGGACCAGCAACAGTCCAAGGAGCAGCAACAGCAGGAACAGCAGCAATCCCAGGAACAGCAACAATCCCAGGAGCAGCAACAGTCCCAGGAACAGCAGCAATCCCAGGAGCAGCAACAGTCCCAGGAACAGCAACAATCCCAGGAAGAGCAACAGTCCAAGGAACAGCAGCAATCCCAGGAAGAGCAACAGTCCCAGGAACAGCAGCAGTCCAAGGAAGAGCAGCAATCCAAGGAAGAGCAGCAATCCCAGGAACAGCAGCAATCCCAGGAACAGCAGCAGCAATCCTCGCAGGATGCCCAAAAGCAAGAGCAACTAGGCCGTGAGGAGGTTGTGAAGCGTGACGAAGCGCAGTCGAAGCCGGAGAATGGTGTTGCCGCCTCTGCCGAGGAGCCCGCGTCTGAGGATATCCAGGAGCCGGAGTCCCAGGAGGTGCGTTTTCAGGAAGTAAAGGAGCCTCTTCCTGCGGATTTGCAGAAACTGTTGGATCAGGAGCGTGTCCGAAGACTCCGCAAGCGTCAAATGACGACACCCCACGCCTCCCCCGTGGACAAAGACTGGTGACCTTCTGATTTCCCTTTCCGGCGCCGGAGACTCGGCGTCCGAGCCATTCCGCAACGAATCCCTTCATGAAATACCCTCGTTCTTACCATTGCAGTGTTCTCCAGGGGCTCCTTCTAGGAGTGCTCCTCTGGAGCCTCTCCCTCCAAGGCAAAGTCACCCTGGAGATGTCCTTCCAGAAGTCCCCCCTCGCCCACGGGGAGCTCGCCTACCTGACCATGGCGCTCGTCTCTGACGACGGCCAGAAGGCCACCTTCACCAAGCCGGTGGACTTTCCGAAGGGCATGCCCTTCCAGGTCTTGCGGCGACAGGGTCCCAGCGTCCAGCAGCAGAGCTCCGTGCAGATCATCAACGGGAAGACCACGCAGTCCCGCACCATCACCTCCGTCTACCAGTTCCTGTTGAATCCCCTGCAGGAGGGCACCCTGACCATTCCCGCATTTACGGTGGAATGCAACGGCAAGCAGCTTCAGACCACGCCGGTCACCGTGAATGTGTTGGCGAAGGGCGCCTCTCCTGAAGACGCGCTTCTGGGCGCCGTCTCCCTGAAGCAGGAGGTCTCCCCCGCCCACCTGCTCCCTGGCGGAAAGACCACCTACTCCATCACCCTCCGATACCCCATCGCCCTGAAGGACACGGGATCCTTCCAATTTGTCCACAGCGGCGACTACCTGCTCTCCAACGACTTCGAGGTAGAGGCGATCCCCAATCCCCAGAACGGCACTGACTGCTGGGAGAAGACCGAGACCGTGGACGGCATCCCCTGCCATGTCATCTCCTTCAAACGGCGGCTCACCCCGAAGCGACAGGGCACCATCCATATTCCGCCACTATGCACCGATTTCACCTACGCATCCAGCACGCCACAGGCAAATGGCGGTCGCCCCAGCCGACGCGGCGGATTCTTCGAAGACATCTTTGACGAGCCCTTCTTCACCCGGCAGACGTACCTCACGGAACCCCTCTATGCCGATGAAATCACCCTGGAGATCCAGGACTTTCCCGAGGAGGGAAAGCCCCAGGACTTCTCCGGCTTGCTGGGCCCCCTCCAGGCGAAGCTCTCTTTGGAGATGACCGACTGCTTTGTGGGGGATCCCATTCCCCTGACCCTGACCCTCACCGGTGACTCCTTCTCCGACGAGACCACTCTCCCCCAATGGGAGGAGGCCCTGGAGGCCGACGGCGCCTTCCGCATCTCCGGCGATACCCCGCCCGCCCTCGATCCCGAAGCCCCGAATACGCTAAAGGTCAGCCGCACCCTGCGCCCCCTGAAGCCCGGAGTCTTCACCCTGCCTGCACTGACTTTCTCCTACTACGATCCCGAAGACCAGGCATATGAGAACACCTCCACCAAGCCCCTGACAGTCACCGTCCAGAGCGCAGAAAAGGCGGTCCTCGGAAATGCCCCCGCTGCCACCACCGGAAACGCCCCCAGCCCCGCAAAAACCGCACCGGCGAAACCGGCCAGCGAGGGACCCGCCTCCGTCAACTGCGAGGACGACGCATTCCTCTCACGACCCTGGTCGACTCTCCCCGGCGCACGCCGCGCACCCTGGCTCCTGCTGATCCTGCTGCCGATCCTCCTCCTCGCCGCGGATTTCCTCCAACCCGCCATCCGCCAGCGGATTCTCCAGGCACGCCAGAAGAGATTCCCCTGGCAGGCCGCGCGCCGAAAGCTGGATCATGCGCTGAACCATGTGGATGCCAATGACGCAGAGGCCTCCCGGAAACTCTCCGTAGCACTGGAAGAATTCCTCAAGACGCGCCTCGCTCTCAACACGCCCTTCTCTCTTGCGGAGCTCAAGGACGCCCTGACGAAGAATGGCGTTGCGGCAGAACACGCCGACGCCCTCGTCGCCCTGCAAGCACGCTGCCAGGCAATCCTCTACGGCAATCAGCCCGCGGATCCCAACGCCCTCGCCGAAGAAGTCCGACAGGACACACAGTGCCTCTGATCCCCCACGACGGATAGAAATCCCTTTCCCGATACCATGTCGAAATATCTCACCACTCTCCTTCTTCTCCTGGCCTTGCTCTTGCCCGCAGCCCAAACGCCCTCCCCCGAAGCCCTCCGACAGGAGGCGGCACAGGCGGAGGCGCGCGCCATGGAGTCCCGGGATCCCCAGGCGGCCTCCGATGCCCGAAAGGATGCCATCGAAAAATACGAGTCGCTCCTGGAACAGGGCTATGTCAATGGCGCCGTCCTGGAAAAGCTGGGCGAGCTCCATCTGCTCCAGGGGGAATTCCCCCAGGCAATCCTCGCCCTGAACAAGGCACAGCTCTTCAATCCCCGGAGCCCCTCCCTCCGGGACAATCTGGCATACGCCCGGAGAGCCTGCAATATCACCGACATCCCCGGACCCTCCCCAAATCCCCTCAAGCGCTTCCTGGGATTCTCCCAACGCGCCATGGTCGCCATCGCACTGGCTTGGGCTACACTCCTCCTGGGACTGCTTGCACGACACACCAAATTCGCCCCAAAGGCCACACGGAATCTGGCTATCACCGCCTTCGTCCTGGGCGCCATCCTCACCACCACACTCCTCTATGACTACCACCAGGGACAAACCCACGCCCCCGCAGTGGTCGCCACCCAAGACGCACTCCCACGAAAGGGCCCCGGAGAAGCCTACCAGCTCCTCCAGGCGAACCCACTCCCCGTCGGCACCGAATTATCCGCCGTCCGCTCCCACGGCAAATGGACCATGGTCGCTCTCCACGACGGACAAACCGCCTGGATCCCACAGGGCTCCCTGATCCAATAGCAGCATATACGCAAGTGCCTGGCAATTACCCGGCTTCATTTCACCAGCGTTCCCCTGGTTCAGCTACGCCGGGGCATTTTGCCCCGTGGCAAAATGGCGGCTAGCTTATAAGGTGCCGCAGGCGCTGTTCCGGCTAATGGCGGTACAATATCGCTTTTGATGCCAGAACCGGTATCCCCCGAATAACTGCACTTTCCTAGCCAGGAACCAACCAAAGGACGGAGGGGCTTGCGCCCCCCGTGCCCCCGCCTAATCTCTTCCGCCTACCGGCGGTACAATTTTTCCCTTTTCCCTTTTTGCGCGCCAACTGGGCGCGCTTGGCGCAATCGCCGGGTCTTCCCGGCGATGGGTTTCGGCACGAAAC
>CAZMWS010000072.1:0-9297 GCA_964570085.1 uncultured Lentisphaeraceae bacterium
CGTGATGCGGCGGAAGAGCCGCGCAGCGACCGAACGACTAACGGCTAACCACTAATTACTAGCTACTTGCGCCGCAACTAGTTGCGGCGCGTTTAATGCACGCGCCGGTAAATTCCGGCGCGGGGGTTCGCCTGTGCGAAACCCTGGCCTAACTTCCTCCTTCCTCCTTCCTCCTTTTTTTCTCTATGTCTTTGGCTTCTCTTCGTTCCGAAATCGATTCCATTGATTCGCAGCTGGTAGGATTATTTGTGCGGCGGCTGTCGTTGATGGGTGAGATTGCGGAAGCGAAGGCGGCCTCGGGGGTCCCGTTGACGGATTCGGGGCGTGAGAAGGCAGTCTTGGAGCGGCTGTCGGCCATGGCGCCGGGGGAGGGCGATGCGATCCGAAGACTCTATCAGACCATTTTTGAGATTTCCAAGGAGCACCAGCAGAGGAGCATGAAGTAGTATGTGGGGGGATTCCTCCGTTGTTGAGAATGGTGGCTCCCGCGAGGGCCGTCGACTGATCCTGGTGCGTCCTGCGGGCTTTTGCGGTGGCGTGAAGCGCGCCACGGAGCTCTTCCGGCATCTTCGGGAGCAAATGGATCCCCAGGAGCCGCTCTTTGTGCTTCATGAGGTGGTCCACAACAGCACTGTGACAGAGAAGATGCTCTGCCGTGGCGCGATCTTCGTGGATAGTCCCGTGGAGATTCCTGATGGCGCACAGCTCCTCCTAGGCGCCCACGGCACTCCCCTGGAGACCCTGGCACAGTGCCGAGAGCGCGATATCACCTGCCACGACGCCACATGCCCCCGCGTCGCCGCCCTCCAGGAGGAAATCCTTTCGTTGCCGCCGGGACTCCCCGTGATCCTGCTGGGCGATGGGCATCATCCCGAGGTGCGTGGTCTTATGAGTCGCATGGGCGATCGCGCGTGCCACCTCCTTGCGGATCCCGAGGAGGCGCGGGAGCTCTCCTGGCTCCCGGAAGCCGCCCTCTTCTGCCAGACCACCCGAGACGAAAAGGAGCTCGCCGAATTGCGGCGGCTGCTCGCCAAGCGTGTGGGGCGCCTGGAGGACCACGCCGCGGTCTGCGAATCCGTCGCCCTCCGACAGCGGATCTTCGCCTGCGTTGCACGTAATTGCGACCGCGTCTATGTCCTGGGCTCCTCCCACAGTGCCAATGCCCGCCGTCTTCTGGAGGTGGGCCGTCGGAATTGCTCTGGCGAGGCGTATCTGGTGGAGAATGCGGAGGAACTCTCCGAGGAGGAGTTCGATTTTGCGCGCACCGTGGGACTGGTCACCGCCACCAGCACTCCGGATGACGTCATTGGATTCACGCTGGAGAAGTTCCAGCGCATGGGCTTCCAGCTGGAGGAGGCCACACGCGAAGAAACCGAGGAGGGAAAGTAGCCGTATGTTCGATGTCGAATTGAAGATCCCCACCCATCTGGCCATCATTATGGACGGCAATGGCCGCTGGGCACAACGGCGGGGATTGCCCCGCAGCGCGGGACATCTCGCCGGCGCCAAGAATCTGGTCCGCGTGGTGGACCTCGCCATGAAGGCCGGCATCAAGATCCTCACGGTCTATGCATTTAGCACCGAGAACTGGAAACGCCCCGCAGATGAGGTAGACTATCTCATGCGACTCATTCCGCACTTCGCCGGCGCTCTCCGAAAGCGCCTCATGGAGCGGAATGTGCGCCTGCGCGCCATGGGACGCCTGAAGGACCTCCCGGATTTTGCGCAGAAGACCATCCGGAATGTGGAGGAACTGACCCGGGACAACGACGGCTTCACCCTCAATGTGGCACTCAGCTACGGCGGACGCGCCGAGATCCTGGATGGCATCCAGAAGCTCCTGGCGGACCGCGCGGGTTCCGAGAATCCCGCCGCGCCCCTCACGGAACAGGAGTTCCGCCAATACCTATACGCACCGGATCTCCCCGATCCCGATCTGGTGGTCCGCACCTCCGGCGAATTGCGGCTGAGCAACTTCATGCTCTGGCAACTCTCCTACTCGGAGCTCTACGTCACCGATACCCACTGGCCCGATTTCGACCAGGAGACCCTCCGACAGGCCCTGGAGGCGTATTCCCGCCGCCAGCGCCGATTCGGAAAGGTCCCGACTCCCAAGGCACCCTAGCGCCCACGCATCCATCATGACCAGCAATCTCTTCCTTATCCTCTTCATCTGCGTGATGGCAATCATCACGCTCTTCCCGTTTCTGCTGCGGAAGCTCTATGTCCCTAGCGTCATCGCCCTTCTGCTAGCGGGAATGGCGATTGGCGAGGGGCAGTTCAATCTCATTCACCATCTTAGCCAGCTCTTTGCACACAACCTGGGCGGCGATGCCGCCGCGGCGGAACAGTATTTCCTCACCTTTATTGACTCCCTGGGCTCCCTGGGACTGGTCTTCCTCATGGCGCTGGCCGGCATGGAGGCCGATTTCAAGCTCCTCAAGAGCGTCCGCACCCCCGTGGCCGTCCTCAGCCTCCTGACCTTCGCGGTCCCCGCCATCGCCGGATACTTCGTCTACGCGTATTTCCGGCCGGACGACCTCCCCGGAAAGCTCCTCTACGCCTCCCTCTTCGCCTCGCACTCCGTGGGCATCGTCTTCCCCGTCATGCGGGAACTCAATCTCTCCAAGACCCGCTTCGGCGCCTCGGTCCTGATTTCCACCGTCATCACTGATATCTCCAGTATCATTCTGCTGGCCGTCAGCGTCCAGATGCAGAAGATCAAGACGGGCGCCTCGGGGCAGGGCGGGAGCCTCTCCCTTCTGGACTCCGTGGATCCCTCTCTCCTGGGGAACTGGTTCCTGCCGCTCTTCCTGGGCGCCATCCTCCTCTTCCTGGTGATCGCCACCATTTGCGTCTGGTATGTGGGAGGAAAGGTCTTCCGGATTACCTCCGCCAGCGAGGATAGTCTCATTTCCTTCCTGCTCTTCGTGATCCTCGTCACCGTCCTGGCGGGCGAGATCATCGGAATCAACCTCATCGTCAGCGCCTTCATCGCCGGACTGGCACTCTCGCCCCTCCTGAAGGAAAAGGCCTCCATCTTCCATAAATTCGAGGGCATCGGATACGGATTCCTCATTCCCTTCCTCTTCCTCTCCATCGGCATGCAGACCGATCTGCGCGTCATGGTATCCCCCGGAAATCTGACCGTGGTGGTTCTCACCGTCTTGGGACTGGTCCTCAGCAAGACCCTCTCCGGCTGGGCCGCCATGCGGCTCACAGGCTTTGCCAACGGACACGCGCTGTGCGCCGGTCTCATGACGGTCCCGCAGCTCTCCGCAACCCTGGCTGCCGCCGCCGTGGGCCGCAGCCTGGGAATGCTCGACGATAACTTCTTCAATGCCATCGTCGTGCTCTCCATCGTCACCACCATCCCCATCCCCTCGCTGGTCCGCTTCATCATCTACCGCCGGAAGCTCCGCTTCGAGGAAACCGAGGAAGAGGCATACAATCTGCCCGATGCCGCCGACAAGGAGGACACCGTCTTCTAGCCTGCGTGCGGGGACTCCCGAATACCCTCAAAAATGGGAGACCCTGCCCGAGACGTTATATTAGCCGCCATGTTCATCGACAAGACAAGAATCAGAGTGCAAGCCGGACACGGCGGCCCCGGCAGCCGGAGCTTCCGCCGCGAGAAATTCATCCCCTATGGCGGTCCCGACGGCGGTGACGGTGGTGACGGCGGCAATGTCGTCATCTATGCCGATCACGGCGAGGCCAGTCTCGTGGACCTGCGTTTCCAGCCCCAATGGAAGGCGGAATCGGGGGAGGGCGGCAGCGGCCGCCACAAGCACGGAAAGAATGGCGCGGACTGCCGCATCCGCGTACCCATGGGCACCCTGATCTTCGATGTGGCCACCGGCGAATTGCTCTGCGACCTGAAAGAGGACCAGCAGGAATTCATCGTCGCCAAGGGCGGAAAGGGCGGTCTGGGAAATCTCCATTTCGTCTCCTCCACCAACCGCGCGCCGCGCACCTGCCAGCCCGGACTCCCCGGCGAGGAGCGGGAGATCGACCTGGAGATCAAGACCATCGCCAATGTGGGACTGGTCGGATTCCCCAATGCCGGAAAGTCCACCCTCCTGCGCGCAGTCTCCGCCGCACACCCCGCAGTGGCACCCTATCCCTTCACGACTCTCTTCCCTAACGTGGGCGTGGTGGAGATGGACGACTTCCAGCGCATCACCATCGCCGATATCCCCGGACTCATCGACGGCGCCCACGAAAATGTGGGCCTCGGCGAGGCATTCCTCCGGCACATCGAGCGCTGCCGGCTCTTCTGCTACGTTCTGGACATGGGCGGAGTGGACGGACGGGATCCCGTGGAGGACCTCCGCGTCCTCCGCAAGGAGCTGGAGCTCTATGCTCCCGGAATGTCCAAGCGGCCCTTCGTGATCTTCGCCAACAAGATGGACCTCCCCGAGGCTGAGGAGAATCTCCGTCGGCTGAAGGAGAGCGAGGGTCCCGAGGTCGACATCGTCTCCGGTTGCGGAGAACTCCAGGAGGGCACCACCGAGCTGATCCATCTGCTCCGCACACGGCTGGATGCCCTCCCGCCCGAAGACGAAGAGGCCACCAAACGCGTGCTGGCACACCGCCACGCAGATCTCCGCGAGGCCGCCGAAATCCGAAAGGACGCCTTCGCGGGCTGGGACGACTAGAGAAATCCTTCTCATGACAACCCTCTCTATCATTCTTCTGGCTACCGGAGCCTGCCTCCTGGCGGTCGGAACGCTGGTCCTGGCGCTGGCAAATCGCCGCCGGAAGACCCAGCTGGACCGGCTTATGAAGGGCCGCGAGTGCCCCGAGGAATGGAGCAAGCACGCCTCCCTCCTCAGACCCTGGCAAGAGGTGGTCACCGGACTCTGTATCACCCTCGCTATCCCTATCTTCACACACTTCTGCCTGGGAGCCGTCGCCACCGATCTCGTCATCACCCTGGTGGGATACGTGGCCGGCGCACTCTGCGCCCTGGGAGCCTTCTCCCGACAACGGCAGGACTGGATGGAACTGGGCGGAAATGCCCTGGAGGCAGCAACCCTCCTCCGATGCCTCGCTTCCTTCGCACTGGGATTGCTCCTCCTCTTCTGGGGGGCATTCTCCGTTGCCCTGGCACTCTTCCTGGTCTTCCGGGGATAGAGAGTTTGGTTTCTTTTATAACATACTCATTTGCAAGGAGTTACGCATAAAATGTACATTGGACGCATCGTCGCCGTCGGCCGCACCCAGGAGGGTCGTGGCGTTGCCCTCTACCGGGTCTCTTCCCGCTCCTTCCCCAACCGCCAGAGCGTTCAGCTGGCCAAGTCCATCGCCATTGTCCCCAAGCCGGGCTTTGAGCAGGACATCCAGAAGAATCCGTACATCGCGTACAACTGCTTGCGTTTTGCCAAGGGTCTCTGCGTGGTCTCCAATGGTTCCCAGACTGATCCCGTCACCGAGAAGCTGGAAGCCGGCATGAGCCCCCGGGATGCCCTGGGCACCGTGATGCTCGCCATGGACTACGAGCACGACTCCTTGGATACCCCCCGCATCACCGGCATCGTGGATCCCGCCGGCGAGGACGGCTGGCTGGCCATCGTCCGCAAGGACGCCCTGATTGTTCGCCACTTCGCCCTGAAGCCCGGCGAGTGCTTCTATGTGAGCACCTACGAGAAGAATGTCCCCTGCGAAGAGCAGCGCGACGGCGCCTTCCAGGTGACCAGCGCCGAGGATGCCTGCGATTACATTCTGGGAAAGGGCGTCTTCGCCGACTTCGAGCGACCCATCTCCGCCGCTTGCGCTCTGGGACAGCCCGATGGCTCCTTCCAGACCGCCTTCAAATAGTCTCCGGCCATGACCCGTATTCTCGTTCTCAATGGTCCCAACCTCCAGCTGCTCGGCATGCGGGAGCCCGGCATCTATGGCACCGGCACCCTCCAGGAGCTGGAGGACCGCTGCCGCGCCGTCGCCGCCGAATTGGGCGTGGAGATAGAGTGCCGCCAGAGCAACCACGAGGGGCAGCTGGTGGACTGGATTGACGAGACCCCCGGACACTTCGACGGCATTGTCCTCAACGCCGCCGCCTATACCCACACCAGCGTCGCCATCCGCGACGCCGTCGCCGCCGTCCGGATTCCCACGGTGGAGGTCCATCTGAGCAATGTCTTTGCCCGGGAGGACTACCGCCACCGCAGCTATCTTTCCGAGGTGGCCTGGGCAGTGATTTGCGGCATGGGCTTCGCCGGATACGAAATGGCGCTGCGCGCCCTGGCGGAGCGGCTCGAGACGCGGTAGCGCGGGTGGTCCTTCTTGCGGGAGGAGACTCCCGCCGCGGAATTCCCTTCAACCCTGGAGAGGAGACATCTTTTTTTCTATGGATCTAAAAATCGTCCATCGTCTGGCCCAGCTCATGGAGCGCCACAACTTGAAGGAGTTGGAGGTCGCGGAGCAGGATGTCAGCTTCCGGTTGGTCCGCTTCGACAATGGCGCGGCGCCCCAGGTGGTCAGCGCTCCCGCGGATGAGAACGCCGGTGCCGCCATGACCTCGCCGACCTCCAGCGACCTGGAGCCCGAGTCCGAGGTGGAGGGACACTACATCCAGTCCCCCACGCCTGGTACCTTCTTCGTGGCACGCTCTCCCAAGGACGCGCCCTTCGTCTCCGTGGGAGACACCGTCAAGGCCGGCCAGGTCATTGGCATTGTGGAGGCCATGAAGGTGATGAACGAGATCAAGAGTGACGTGGATGGCACGGTGAGCCGCATCCTGGTGCCCAATGGCGCGCCGGTGGAATACGGCCAGCGTCTTATTGAAGTGCAGTAGCCCGCGGACGGGAGGAGTGCCGTACATGGGCGAAAAACTGACAAAGGTCCTCATCGCCAACCGGGGAGAGGTGGCTCTGCGGGTTCTGCGTGCCTGCCGCGCCCTGGATCTCTCCAGCGTGGTGGTCTTTTCTCAAGAAGACCGCAATACCCTGGCGGTCCGCCTGGCGGACGAGGCCATCTGCATTGGATCGGCCCCCGCCGCCGACAGCTATCTCAAGGCCGACCGCATTATTGCGGCAGCCGAACTCACCGGCGCCACCGCAATCCATCCCGGATACGGTTTCTTGGCCGAAAATCCACACTTCGCCGAAATCTGCAGCGATTGCGGAATCACCTTCATTGGACCCTCTCCCGAAGCCATCCGGCTGTTGGGTGACAAGGCGGAGGCGAAGGCGACCATGCAGAAGGTGGGCGTGCCCGTGATCCCCGGTTCCCAGGGCGCGGTCGCCGATGTGGCCGAGGCCGGCCAGATCGCCCACCAGGTGGGCTATCCCGTGATCCTCAAGGCCGCCGCCGGCGGTGGAGGAAAGGGCATGCGGGTGGCTATGGACTCCGCGCATCTCCCCGAGGCCTTCCAGACCGCAGCCGCCGAGGCAAAGGCCGGTTTTGGGGACGCCACGCTCTATCTGGAACGCTATCTGGTGGCCCCCCGTCATGTGGAGGTGCAGATTTTGGCGGACGGAAAGGGGAATGTCCTCTGTTTGGGCGAGCGGGATTGCAGCCTCCAGCGCCGCCACCAGAAGGTGGTGGAGGAGAGCCCCTGCAGCGTCCTGCCCGAGGATGTCCGCAAAAAGATGAACAAGGCGGCCGTCGCCGCCGCACAGGCCACGCGATATTCCGGCGTGGGCACCGCGGAATTCCTCTTCGAGCCCTCTACCGGCGAGTTCTACTTCATGGAGATGAATACCCGCCTTCAGGTGGAACACCCCGTCACCGAGATGGTCTGCAATATTGACTTGGTGGCAGCGCAGATCCTGGTGGCACTGACTGGCAAGCTCCCCTGGAAACAGTCCGACATCCAGGTGAAGGGCCATGCCATCGAGGTCCGCATCAACGCCGAAGACCCCACCCGCGATTTCGCTCCCTGCCCGGGACGCGTGGAATTCTACCACGCCCCCGGAGGTCCCGGAGTCCGCGTGGACTCCCATCTCTACGATGGATACGTGGTGCCGCCCTACTACGATAGCCTCCTGGCGAAGGTGGTCGCCTACGGCGAATCCCGCGAGACCGCGCGTCGGCGGCTCCTCTTCGCCTTGGACGAATTCACCGCCGAGGGCATCACCACCACCGCCGAATTCGACCGCGCACTCCTGGAGAGCCGCCCCTTCATTACCGGGGAATTCCACACAGGCACTCTGGAGGAAATGCTCCGGCGGTAGAATTCGCTGATTTTTTCCCCTGTCGCCCTCCGTGCGAGAGGATGCCCGACGGGTATATTGTAACCAAAGCTCGGGAGCACCCGAAAATCCCCGCATTCCCTAGGAAAAAGCGGGAACCTTCCGGGAATTTCTGCACTCCCAAGCCCACAACGGAATTTTTCTTCTTTCTTCCACATTTCACCCTGAATTCATCAGAGGAGGACTGAACACATGACTAAGGAACAGGACAAGGAACTCGAGACCGCCGCTACCCCCGTTGTCGAGGAGAAGCCCGTGAAGCAGACCACCCTGGTGCTCTCCGGTGACGAGACCACCGGCGTCGACACCATCACTCCCAATGCCATCAGCCGCGTGGTCAGCAAGGCCGCCCTGGAAGTGGAGGGCGTCGCCCGCTTCGCCGCCAAGGGCGCTGGCGATCTGCTGAACATCTTCACCGGAAAGGCCTATGACTCCAGCCTGGGCATCGACTTCCAGGACGGCGCCATCGACCTGACTCTGGCTCTCAATCTCTACTTCGGCACCCATGTTCCCACCGCCGTCGCCGCCGTGCGCGCCGCCGTCACCAAGGCCATCACCGATACCATCGGCGCCAAGGTCGGCAAGATCTCCATCGTGGTGAAGGACCTGGTTGCTCCCGAGGAAGTCGAGGCGAAGGCCGAAGAGACCGCCGAAGAGACCGCCGAGGCTGAAGAGCCCAAGGCATAAAGCTAGCTAGCGTCTTTGCCATCCCGTCGGGGGAGGGGGCGACTTGCCTTCGGGCAGTGGCCCCTTTCCCGTGGACGATCAACTCCCAGGAGGATGAAATAACCATGGATGAAGTCTCCGAACTCCAGCCCGTAGCCGAGGAGATCTCCCAGGCCAGCGCCGCCGCTGCCGAACAGATCACGCAGGCCGGGAATGCCGCTGCCGAACAGATCGCACAGGCCAGCGCCGAGATTGCGAAGGAAGCCTCCCAGGCGGGATGCACTCTCTCCGATGCCGGCTGCTGCATCTCGGACTGCCTCTCCAATCCCTGCTTCTGGTATGGCGCCGCCGCAGGAGCCATCCTCCTGCTACTCGTGATCCTCATCATCTGGGCAATCCGCCGCAGCCGCGCGCGAATGGACGCCGTCATCGT
>CAZMWS010000073.1:0-9263 GCA_964570085.1 uncultured Lentisphaeraceae bacterium
CGCTGAATGCGCCGTAAGTACTTAGCAATTAGCGGCTAGCGATTAGTTTGCAAGGTGCCGCAGGCGCCCTTCCGCGGCGCTAATAGCCGCGGTACTGGTACCGCCGCACAGGCGGCGGAAGAGCCGCGCAGCGACCGAACAACTAGCGGCTAACCACTAATTGCTAAATACTTGCGCCGCAATCTGTTGCGGCGCATTGGCGCGCGCCGGTAGATTCCGGCGCGGGGTTTCGCCCGCGAAACCCTGGCCTAACTTCCTCCTTCCTCCCTCCTCCTTCCTCCTTTTTTCGCCATATGCACCAGCTCACCTCCCATCTTCTTCTCTACAGCAACCTCGCGCGGGAGAACACCATCTTGGCGCGGATTGCGGCCATCCATCGGGAGGCGCTCCAGGGCGAGACCTCCCGTGAAGTATTGGTGCAGCGGCTGTTGCGTCAGGTGAAGCGGCTTCTGGATCTGGCAACCCTCTGCGGCTTCGACAAGAATCTCTGGCACAACTACATCGCCTATCTCCTGGCAACCGACGAGAACTCCTTCACCCTCACTTGCGAGCGGGTGGGCGCCACTCCCAATGCCAGCGTCAATCTCTTCGCCATTCAGGACTTCGAGGTCATCCAGAAGATCTTCTTCTTCGACTTCCGCTCCCTGGAGGAGACCCTGGGCGTGGACTGCTTCTCCATCCTGGAGGACTACCACGCCATCCCCAAGCGCGCGGGCGCCTACAACCGCGGCATCAGCCAGCGGGTCCAGGCACTGAGCCTGGCGCTGGAAAAGTGCGCCACCCCCGCGGCATTCTTCCAGGTGGTCACCGATTTCTACCGTGTGCATGGCGTGGGACAGTTCGCCCTCAACCAGGCATTCCGCGTCCGTAAAGAGCAGGAGAAGCCCCTGGAACTGCTGCCGGTCAACAATCTGGACAGCATGGGCCTGGATACCCTGGTGGGCTACGAGCACCAGAAGGCGCTGCTGAAAGAGAATACCCTGGCTTTCCTGGCGGGCAAGCACGCCAATAATGTCCTGCTCTACGGTGACAGCGGCACCGGAAAGTCCACCAGTGTCAAGGCGCTGGTGCACGATTACGGCGACATGGGCCTCCGCATGATCGAGATCTACAAGCACCAATTCCAGATGCTCCCGGAACTGGTGGCACGTGTCAAGAATCGCCGCTACCGCTTCATCCTGGTGCTGGACGACCTCTCCTTTGAGGAGAACGAGGTGGAATACAAGTATCTCAAGGCCGTCATTGAGGGCGGCGTGGAGAGCAAGCCCGAGAACCTCCTGGTCTACGCCACCAGCAACCGCCGGCATCTGGTCCGCGAAAAGTGGTCCGATCGGGACGACATGCAGCATGACGGCGATATCCACCGCTCCGATACCATGGAGGAGAAGCTCTCTCTGGCTGAACGCTTCGGACTGGCGATCCTCTACGGCAATCCCTCCAAGAAGGAATACGAGGCGATCCTGCAGTCCCTGGCCGACCGCGCCGGCATCGAGCTGACTCCCGAACGACTGTCCCTGGCCACGCAGTGGGAGATCCAGCACGGCGGATTCTCCGGACGGACCGCCCAGCAGTTCATCCACTCCCTGGAAGGAAAGGAATAGCCTTATCAGATGATGGCATGGCAGGAGTAAGATATATTCCCCCTCCTGTTGTTTTTTCTTCCTTTCCTACTGACATTTTCACAACTGCAAGAATCCATGAGTCCCATTCTTATTGCATTGCTGATTGCATTGTTGAGTGGCTTCATGAACGGCGTGGGCGGCGTGGGCTATAAGGTGGCCGCCCGGGGACGAATCTCTGCTCTCCAGACCGCAACCGCGATCTCCATTCTGGGACTCGCATTCTTTACTTACCGCGCCTGCGCGCTGGGCGAGTGGTCCCATGCTGACTGGCGGATTGTCGCCATGGGAGTGGGCTCCGGTTTGGGACAGTATTTGGCGATGGTCCTCTTCGCCTGGACACTGCGACGACTCCCGCTCTCCCTGGTCTGGTGCGCCAATGGCATGGAATTCATGCCCGTGATTCTCGCCTCCTGGATCTTCTTCGGCGAACACATGTCGGTCTGGCGCTGGATGGGACTGGTCGCCCTCCTGGCCGCTATCGTGGTCACTTCCTTCTTCGGCGAAGAGGACGACGCCTCGAAAGAGAAAGACGATACGGCGCCCCGCCGGGCGCCCTTCTACATCACCATGGCGGTCCTGGTCGCCATGCCCCTCTGCTTCGGCATGCTGGATACCTGCATGAAGTGGGGATGCCGGATGCCGCTCTCCGCCACCGATCCCACGCCTCTCATGGACGCCACCCAGAATGTCTTCATGGCACTGGTATACCTCGTCATGGCGGTTACCTGCGGCGCGCATATCACCGTCTGCCGCACTTGGGCGATGACTCGCCTGGGGGGCTTCGGATGCCTCCTGGCCGCTATTCCCACCGTCGCATTCTTCGGACTGAAGCTGATCATCGTCGCGGACGCCCCCGCCACCGTCACCTTCGCCCTCACCAGCTCTACCTCCATGGTCACCTGCGCACTCCTCTCTTCCGCATTCCTCCAGGAGAAGCGGAATGCATGCTGGTATGCCACCCTCGCACTCTGCATCCTCGCGATTGTCCTGATCAGCGAGGTCTTCTTGATTCCCT
This sequence comes from uncultured Lentisphaeraceae bacterium, assembly GCA_964570085.1. Taxonomy (GTDB): domain Bacteria; phylum Verrucomicrobiota; class Lentisphaeria; order Oligosphaerales; family Oligosphaeraceae; genus UBA1724. The sequence goes on from CAZMWS010000073.1 coordinate 2,638, forward strand.
TCCAATAACGGCGAAAAACAGCAGCAGGGGAGGGTGGGGGGACTCCGCCGCGACCCCAGAAACAAACGCAGAAAGATGTATTCGACCTTGATCGCATTATTGAGTGGCTTCATGAGCGGCGTGGGCGGCGTGGGCTACAAGGTGGCAAACCAGGGAAGAGTCTCCACGCTCCAGGTGGCGAACACCATTTCCATTCTGGGACTCGTCTACTTTACGGTATGCGCTTGCGTGCAGGGCGAGTGGTCCCACGCCGACTGGCGGGTCATCGCCATGGGAGTGCTCTCCGGATTGACGCAGTATCTGGGAATCATCCTCTTCGCCTGGGCCCTGAAACGACTGCCACTCTCCTTGGTATGGTGCGCAAATAGCCTGTCTTTTATGCCCGCCATCCTCGTCTCCTGGCTCTGCTTCGGCGAGCACATGTCCAATTGCCGCTGGATGGGATTGGCCGCACTCATCGCCGCCATCGCCGTCACGTCCTTCTGCGGACAGGATGCCGAGAACCCCCGCACGACCAAGGACGCCCCCGCGCCAAAGCGCGCCCCCGTGCTCCTCGTGATGGTTGTCCTCCTGGGAATGATCGCGCTTCTGGGATGCCTGGATACCTGCATGAAGTGGGGATGCCGGATGGTGCTCTCCCCGGAAGACACCATATCCATCATGGACGCCACCCAGAATGTCTTCATGGCGCTCCTCTATCTCGTCCTGGTGGCGTGCTTCACCGTCCATATCTCCTGCAAACACGCCTGGACCATGAGCCGACGCGGCGCCATCGGCTGCGCCTTGGCCGCCATACCCACCGTCGCTTTCTTCGGACTGAAGCTGGTCATCGTCGCCGACGCCCCCGCCGTAGTCACCTTCGCCCTCACTTGCTCTACCTCCATGGTGGTGGCAGCACTCCTCTCCACTCTTTTCCTGCACGAAAAGCGCACCTGCTGCTGGTACGCCACTCTCACCCTCTGCATCCTCGCCGTCCTCCTCATCAGCGAGGTCTTCCTCTTGCCTTTCCGGTAGAAAAAAGCGCATTTTCTTCGTGAGATGAGTGTAAATCTTGGGGGGATTTTGTTATAATAGAGAGGGGGGGAGAGAAGGCGGGGCATGTGTCCTGTGTGGTTGAGTGTTTTTTTGTGATAGGAGGCAGCTTGATGGACGAGCGTGTGCATGACGAGCGGTATCTGGTGGTGGATTTGTCGGGGGGAGAGAAGGCGAAGGAGTATCCTGTCCGCTGGACGTATGCGGATCCCTGGGAGCGCGAGCAGATCTGTCGGACGACGGAGCTGTGGCTGCGGCGGATTCCGGGCGGCGAGATCTCCATGGGACCCGTTCGGAATGGGGAAGAGGAGCAGCATCAGCGATATGCTTCGCTACCGGACTACTATCTCGGGATCCTGCAGTGCACCTGCAAGCAATATGGTCAGGTGATGGGACTGCGCTTCAGTGAAGGGCGGGAGCCGATGCCGGTGGAGGGTGTCACGAATGCCTTTATTCGCGGGACCGATTGCACGATCTGGGATCCCGTGAAACCGGAGTCCTTCCTGGGATTGCTCCGCGCCAAGACGGGCCTGGCTTTCGAATTGCCCACCGACGCACAGCTGGAGTACGCATGTCGATTGCAGGCGGATGGCGTCACCGTGGGACCCGTGGAGCGCCTGGCGCCTTACGAGGATACTCCGGAGGATCCGCGGACGGGACTGGGGCTTTTGGATATGCGGGGGCATGTGCGTTGGGAGTGGTGTCTCCCTGTGGACGCCCCGAAGACGCCTCCCGCAAAGGAAAAAGAGCCCGGTTTCTGGTCGAGGCTCTTCTCTTTCTTGGATTCACCCAAGAAGCTCGCCCACGATCCGTCCTCCGATGGATACTATGTTGGAACATGCGGGGAGTGGTTCGACTACAAATGGTGCTTCGGACACTTCCATGGCGTCATCGCCCAAACAATGTACGATGGCTGTAAGCGCGCGCTCTCCTTCCGGGTGTGCCTGCCCGCGGTGCCCGCCGTCGATTGGAAACGCCCCGGCGCACCCTACGCGGGATGAGCATTTCCCTGGCGCGGGACCGTTTGCAAATAGGCGTTTATGCGGGTGGAAAAGTCGGGTGAGGGGGATATATTAACGGGATTTCCGCTTCACCGGCCGGTGACCTAGGCCTCTTTCGCTTTTCCGCGGCCTTCGCGGTCGTGCGTCGTCGGGACCGAGGCGTTCCTTTCAACTGGGATGGTAGCTCAGTCGGTAGAGCATTGCACTTTTAATGCAGTGGTCACGGGTTCGAATCCCGTCCATCCCACCACATTTTTTGATCTGTAAAAAAAATCCAACCATTTAGTTCAGCGAGGTAGCAATTATGGGAGCAGTCTGCGAGATTTGCGGCAAGCACAAGGTCAGCGGCGGTCACATCACCCGTCGTGGTCTGGCGAAGAAGAAGGGCGGTATCGGTATGCACGTGGTGAAGAACACCAAGCGCGAGTTCAAGCCGAACCTGAAGAATGTCCGCGCCATCGTGGACGGCGAGGTGAAGCGCATCACGGTCTGCACCGCCTGCATCCGTTCCGGCAAGGTGGAGAAGCCCTGATTCCCTAAATTCCGTTTCTAGCGCCAATCGATAGGGCCCTCGAACCCTGATTCGCTTCCGGCAAAGACGGCCACGGTGTATACTGCGGTCGTCTTTTTCGTACTACCACTGTCGGAAGAATCCGGAATTGTCCTGAAGAGGAACCCCATTACCTCTTTTGTCTAGGCATATAGCGCTCTTCCGCGAAGCTTGCCGCGGTACTCTTGGTACCGCGTTTGATGCCAGAATTGCCCCCCCTTAATAACTGCACTTCCCTAGCCGGATCCAACCAAAGGAGGTCGGGGCATGCGCCCCCCGTGCCCCTGCAACGGCGCTGAATGCGCCGTAAGTTCTTAGCAATTAGCGGCTAGTGATTAGTCTGCACTTAGTCCGCAGGCGCCCTTCCGTCTTTCGGCGGAACTGCGCGCCAATTTGGGCGCGCGTGGCGCACGCGACGGTAGATTCCGGCGCGGGGGTTCGCCGAGCGAAACCCTGGCCAAACTTCCTCCTTCCTCCCTCCTCCTTCCTCCTTTTTTCATTAAGATGTCTTCTCCCTCTTCCCGGATTCGTCTTTCCCAGTGGCCCTGCGAGCGCGTATTGATTGCGCCGTCGTTGTTGGCTGCGCGGTATGACCGTCTGGCGGAGGAGGTCAAGGCGGTTGAGGACGCGGGCGCCGAGGTCTTGCATTTGGACATCATGGATGGCCATTTCGTGCCGAATCTCTCTTTTGGCACGGATTTGGTGAAGGCGTTGCGCCCGCTTTCGAAGATGCTCTTCGATGTCCACCTGATGATTGACGATCCCTTGGAGTATGCCCCCCGTTTCCGGGATGCCGGCGCGGACCACATCACCTTCCATGTGGAGGCCACGGGGGAGAACACCAGCAAGGTGGTGGATGCCATCCATGGCCTGGGGTGTTCTGCGGGGATCTCGCTGCGTCCGGGCACTCCGGCGTCGGTGCTGATGCCGTACCTTTCCCAGATTGAGATGGTGCTGGTGATGACGGTGGAGCCCGGTTTTGGCGGGCAGTCCTTCCACCACGAGCAGCTCCCCAAGATTCGTGAATTCCGCGAAGCCATTGACAATGCCGGCCTTTCCACTCGTCTGGAGGTGGATGGCGGTGTGGCGGAGAAGACCGCGGCGCTTTGCCGGGAGTCGGGTGCGGATGTGCTAGTGGCCGGCTCCAGCGTCTTCCGATGCGCCGACGGCGATTACCGCCGCGCCGTCGATGTCCTCCGGTAGCGGTCGAAAGCCCGCCTCCCCGGAATAAAAGTCCCTTTTCTCTTACTTACTCTCCCTTCCCCAAAACACAACAATGTTCATCTCCCATTTCAATCGCTACTTCGAGAAGCACGCGAAGTTGACCTATTTCGTTCTGCTGATCATCATCATCGCCACCTTTGTGATCTTCGTGACTCCCGGAAGCATGAATGGCTCCCAGGGCCGTCTGAAGGATTTCGGCAAGATGTATGGCAAGACCCTGGGCGTCGAGAAGGTCCAGAAAGAGATGTCCAAGACCACCCTGGGCATCTGGCTGGAGTATCCCAATGCCTTCGGACAGACCTTCTCCAGCCAGGGCGAGCAGCTCTTCCAGGAGGCCCTGCGCCGCATGCGCATGATGCACTACGCCAAGCAGCACGGCCTGGACAAGGTCGCCGATTCCGAGATCCAGGACGCCATCCGCGTGTATCCCCTGATCCAGAATTCCGAGACCAAGGTCTTTGACAAGGAGCTGTTCAACCGGATGCTGGAGACCGTCCAGAGCTCTCTGGGGCTGCTGCCCGTGGAGTTCGACCAGGTGGTCCGCGAGAACCTGATCATGAAGAAGGTGGAGAATGCCGTTCGTGAGGCGGTAGTTGTGGACCAGGCTGAGGTGGATGCCGTCATGGCCAAGTACACCCTGCTGCCCTTCGAGCTGCCCGTTCAGGAGAAGGACCTTCAGGCCTCCGAGGAGGAGATCCAGAAGTACTTCACCGAGCATCGCGCCGAGATCGCTCTTCCCGATTCCAAGAATGCGCTGGCGGCGGTCTTCCGCTACAGCAAGATTGCCGAGGCCCTGGGTGACCAGGCGGCTCCCACTGAGGAGGAGATCTCCCAGCGCTACGAGGCCAACAAGAACACGGTGTATCAGGGCAAGACCCTGGAGGAGTCCCGCGCGGATGTGGTCTCCCAGCTGACCCAGGAGAAGGTCCGCGCCAAGGCGCGCGAGAATGCCTCCGCTCTTCGTAGCGCCTTCCAGACGGTGGTCCAGGACGAGAAGCTGGAGGACCGCGTGGCACGTTTCCGCGGCGAGGCCGAGAAGCTTGGTGGCTTTGTTGCCAGCACCGGCGTGGTCTCTCTGGGCGACGCCATCCAGGGACTGGGCGCACAGCCCCGTCTGGCTTCCGCCATCCGCAGCGTCTACGAGCTGGGCGGCGTGACCTATCCCATCTATACCGATGACTTCGCCACCGTGGCTATGGTGACTGCCACCCAGCCCACCCAGATGCCCGAGAGCCTGCCCGCCCTGGAGGGCGCCGAACAGGATCCCCTGCGACGCATCGTCTCCGACGCCATCTTCAAGAAGCAGGCCGCCGAGTTCTACCAGGCACAGGTGGTGGCGCCCTACAACGCCTTCCTCGCCAAGCAGGCCGAGCTGGAGTCCACGAAGGCCCTGAATCAGAACCAGAAGCAGCAGGCGCTGGCCGCACTGGCCGCGGGAATGGACTTCGATCTGATCCAGCGCTTCTATGTCCCCGAACAGCGCTCCTTCGCACAGGTCACCTTCGATCCCAACATGTTCCTGGACCAGACCGCCGAGCCCACCGAGGAAGAGCTGAAGGCCGTCTACGAGGGCCGCAAGGCCGAGTTCGGCGAGAAGTCCTTCGAGGAGGTCCGTGAGAGCCTGGCTGACGACACCCGCAATGCACAGGCGCGCAAGCTGGCCGATGCGGCCGCCACCGATTTCGCGACTCGTTTCTCCGAGGCCTGGTGGAAGGGCCAGGAGGGCGCCGAGAAGCAGGATGGCGTGGCGCTGATGCAGAAGATGGCCGGCGAGATCCCCCAGGCGCGCTTCCAGCAGGTCGAGAAGTTCAATCCCGTCATGATCAACGCCTCCAACAGCGAGCTGATCAATGCGGTCTACAAGAGCACCGACGCAAACCCCGTCTCCCACGCGATCATCGGACTGGATGCCTCCTACGTGACGCTCCTCACTGGACGCGAAGAGGCCCGTCTCATGGATCTGGCGAAGGATCCCCAGGCCGAGGCGATCCTCTCCCAGGCATACGGCAGCTTCCGGAAGATGTCCGCCAGCGAGAAGCGCGCCCAGGAGTTCAGCCAGAAGCTGGTGAAGGAGCTGGGCGAGAAGAATGGCGATATCGCCGCCTGCGATGTGGAGAAGGTCCAGGCGCTGCCCGCCTTCAGCATCGATGATGTCGCCAACCAGAATGCGGTGGTGAAGTCCATCTCCTTGCTCAACAAGATTGACGCCAATGCCTTCCTGCTGGAGCTCCAGAATGTCCGCAACGCCGGCGTGGTGCTGGCTCCCCGGGCGATGAACCAGAGCCTGGGCTTTGGACAGGGCTACCAGAGCCTGGAGCTGCCCCTGGGATACGTGGTGCTCTACGTGAAGGACCGCGTGGTGCCCCAGGTCACCGATGCCGACAAGGCCGAGTGGGATACCGTCCGCGAGAATCTTCTCAAGGGCAAGCAGAACAGCGAGCTGCAGAAGTTCCAGCAGCAGCTCTTCGACGAGTCCCAGACCGAGCTGCGGCCCGGCACTCCCTACACCGGATCCCTCGGGGACGAAGAGTAAACACAAAAAGGGGCCCCGCGCCATAAGGCATGGGGCCCTTTTTGTGTAAAGAAAGGAGGAAGGAGGAGGGAGGAAGGAGGAAGTTTGGCCAGGGTTCCGGCAAAAAGCCGGAACCCCGCGCCGGAATTTACCGGCGCGTGCGCCAATGCACCGCAACCGGTTGCGGTGCAAGTAGCTAGTAGTTAGTGATTAGCCGTTAGTTGTTCGGTCGCTGCGCGGCTCTTCCGCCGCATAACGCGGCGGTACCAGTACCGCGGCTATAGCGCCGCGGAAGGGCGCCTGCGGC
>CAZMWS010000074.1:0-9248 GCA_964570085.1 uncultured Lentisphaeraceae bacterium
TTCAAAGCCAATGAAAAGTCTCCCCACATGTTCGCTAAAACAAACGTAAATCCCAAAATGATTCACGCAAATTCCACGAATGTGCCATCCCGTTCTAAATACGGAGCCCCCCTCATGGAGAAAAAACCACAAAACACTTGGGGCACCCCATGGCGAGCACAGCCTTGTGACATACTCGTAAACTAGCCCGTTCAGGGGGATTCGTAGCCTCCAGCCCCACCAAAAGTGGTCTCTTCCCGAAATTTTTGTCCCCCCCCAGAGAGCCTTCCTCCTAACCGCGGCGCTTTTATCGCCGCGAAAGAGCCGCGCAGCGACCACACTTCCTCCTTGCCGCTAAGCAAGCCACGGCGCAGTTAAGCGTAGCGATAACATAGCCGGGCGCACTCTCTTCTCTCTATTACATGCGCCGCAAGGCGCCGCTTAGCGCACGCGCCGGTAGATTCCGGCGCGGGGTTTCGGGGCACCCGAAACCCTGGCCAAACTTCCTCCCTCCTCCTTCCTCCTTCCTCCTTTTTTTGCAGTAGCCGGTTCGGAACCGGCTACTGCAAATATCCCGACAGTTTCAGGGTCTGGTCTGTCTCGGAGAAGACCCAATATGCGTGAGCGGGGACGAACTGGTCCATGGGCGCATAGGTGCCGTCCTTATGAATCCAGGGGTTGAGGGCGGAGAGTCGTTTTGCGCTGTCGTCATCCAGAGTATAGAGACCGGTGGCGATGAGGTTCCAGCCCTTCGTCAGGGAGACCGTCCAGTCCACCTGATCCTGCGGCTTCTCATCCACCAGGACGCTGGTAGCGGTGCCATTGATCTTCAGAGTTCCCAGGCCGCTGGAGGGCACCACCAAGGAGACCGTTCCTTTCTCCTTATCGTAGGAGACCTCCAGATCGCTGGCCGCACTCCAGCCGACGAAGATCTCGCCCGCCGTCAAGTAATCCGCCACCGTGAGCTCCACGCTCTTTCCGGCTTCCGCAAAGACGGGCGTGCCATTCACCAGCAGGTAGTTGGGGCACACGAAGGCATAGATGCGATAGCCGAAGGTGACGCCGGTATTCCGCTGGCGCATCCGCACCACCAGCCGCGGCGCCTTCTTCATGGACGCCTCGTCGGTCGCTACCGTGGCATCCACCACCAGTGACTCACAACCGTCCTCTAGGACCTCGCGGATGCTCCCGAGAGTCGTGAACTCGTAGCCATCATATCCGAAGTCCGTGGAGGAATCATTGTCGTTGCCCTCGGTGAGGCAGTATTCCACATCGCAGACATCCTTCAGACACTCGGCAATGCTCCCACTGACGGCCGGCTTCAGATCCAATTCCGCGGAGATTGCGGTGGTGAGCAGCACGACCTCCAGAGAGACCGCCTTGCTGTTGATCGTCTTCAACTTCAAGCTCTTAGAGACCGACACCCCCGAGGGGAGATACCCGCTCACCGTGGGAAGCGATCCGGAGTCGCTGGTCAGCGAAACGCTCGCGGCATCGGAGGGAATCGCCACCGACAGCGGGTTCGTGTCCCCGAGCCCATCCAGGGTGTGTTTCATGCCGGATTCGGTGGTGTAGACCGCGCTGGTCCAGCCAGCAAAGATCTTCGTGGAGGATGTCGCATTCCAGAGATTTTCGCCGGAGTAGACGCCGGGGGCGGTGACACTGGTGCTCTTTCCCTGGGTGCCGGTGGCGACCCGTGTGCCATTCAGCTTCACCGGGACGCTCATGGGCTGATGCTGAATCACATTGGAGGTGCTATCCAGAGTCAACGACGCCTGGCCGGATGCGGGCAGCTTCACCGTGATCTTGCCGGTCTCCTTGTTGTAAATCGGCGACAAACCGTCGCCACTCCAGCCCGTCAGGGTGCTGCCGCTTGCCAGATAATCCGCCACCGTGAGCTCCACGCTCTTGCCGGCCTCTGCAAAGACGGGCGTGCCATTCACCAGCAGGTAATTTGGGCACACGAAGGCATAGATGCGATAGCCGAAGGTGACGCCCGTGAAGGTATCGCGGATACGGAGGATCATCCGGGGATTCTTGCGGAGGATGTCCTCGCTGGACGCCACATAGCACTTCACCGTCACCTTGGCGCCGGAGGCCTTCACTTCCGACAAATTGCCCAGCACCTCGTAGGAATATCCGTCGTAGCCGAAGGAACTGAGACTGTCCGCCGAGTTGTCGGCCTCCAGCGCGCACTCCACCACGCAGGTCTTCAGGAGGCTCTCGGAGACCTCACCGGAGAAGACTGGCTTCACCACGACCTCACGGGAGATGGCGTTGTTCACCGAGTAGGCAGTCAGGGTAACCGCCTCGCCATCTACGGTCTTCAGCGTGTAATCCGTGCCGCCGGAGAGAGTCAGATAGGAAGAGAGGCTCGGCACCGCGGCGGTGGCGCTAGCCAGCGTGATGCCAGCGGCGTCCATGGGCGCGGTAAAAGTGAGAGTGGCGTTGGAGAGCGCCTCGTCGTTAATGCCATCCAGAGTGTGTTCCAGACCGCCATCGGTCAAGAAGGTCGCCTGGGTCCAGCCCGCAAAGAGCGCCTTCCCCACATCGGAAGTGCGCCAGAGGACCGCATCGCCCTCACCCGCCGCCGTGAAGCTGGCGGACTCGCCCTGGCAGACCGCGCCGACCGAGGCGCCATTCAGGGTGACCGGCACCGCCACTGCGGAGTAGCTCAGCGTGTAGCGGGCGGAGCGTAGCGCCTTGCCCTCGGGGAGGTAGCCCCAGTTGGGCTCGTAGAGCGAATTGCCACTACCGGACTTCTCCTCCAGCCACGCCAAGCGCACCTCCGAAGACAGCGCGGAGGCCGACAGCGTGACCTCGATGGGCTCGTAGGCATCCCCCGCTTCGGTGGGTGACAGCTTCGCGGAGCTCTTCGTGGGCTCGGTGCCGTCCAGAGTGTAGTAGACGCCGGTCTTGCCCGACAGCCCGGGAGTCGTGGAGGAGCCCACCGACTGCAGTGCGGGCGTCATGGGCACCTGCAGCGTGTAGATGCCGATTCCCGGGGCAGCGTAGTTCTTGCCGCCGTCCACATCCTCCCAGGACTGCTCCGCATCCCCCTTGAACAACTTCACTTCGTCCCCGGAATACTCCACCACCGCCGCCAAATTCCCCGAGCAATCCCCCAGGAAGCCCGTGTCGGAACAGAGCTTCACGGTCGCATAATTGGCGATGGTCAGCGCGGCGTCCTCGCTTCCGCGCACCCAGTGTTGCACCAGGTGGAGCTTATTCGCGCTCCAGGTCTCGTCGACAGAGAGCGCGCCGCCATGGATCTCCACGTCGTCGCTATTCAACACCATCACCGACACATCCCTGCTATCCAGGGACAAGATATGCCAGCCATCCGCCACGCCCGTGGTATCCCAATTCGGCGCCGAGGCGCTCCAGCCAGAAAGCGCCTTTCCATCCAGCGTCGGAGTCGCCGAAACGCCATCCAGGGGCGCCACACGGACACTCCCCCGCACCACATGACCCGAAAAGCCCCCGCGAGTCTCCACGCAGATGGCGTCGCTCTCATTCAGGGGGACATCGGGGTTATTGAAAACGATGATCCGAATGCTGGTGGAACCGTAGGCCAGCGTGTGCACGCCATCAGAGACCGTGGTGGTATCCCAGTAGGGATTCGTCGAACTCCATCCGGAGATGGCCACGCCATCCACCGTGGGAACGCCGCTGACGCCGTCCAAGGGCGACAGCGTCACCTGGGAGCCGGAGACCGTCCGCGCCTCGATGGTGTCCCTCGTATCAATCACGAAGGCGTCGCTCTCCCCCGTGGCCTCCCACTGCGCGCCAAAGACCGCGCCGCACAGCAACAAGCAGAGGGCGAAGAGGAAACGGATATGCCAGGATTTGCTCATCAGGTAGTCCCTACGGTTTTGAAAATCGTTTTCTGAAGATCGTTTGGTGGAGTGCGGTTCCCGCTACTCGGCGCTGACGCCAGGCAGGAAAACCACCCGGAAGCCCAGCGCGCCATCGGCGCCGCCACTCTCGACGGAGTAGGCCATGCGGAATGCGGCGCGGCAATACGACGCCGGCAGCGCCCAGCATCCACTGCGAATCACACGGCCATCGCTAGAGGAAGTAGCCCCCACGGGATCCGAGACGGCAGAGGACCCCAGGTCCGCCTGATACCAGTCCAGACACCACTCGGCCACATTCCCGTGCATATCGTAGAGGCCGAGACCGCTGGCCGCGTAGGAGCCCACCGTGGTATGCTCGTCATAACCGCCCTTGCTGTCGGAATTCGAGCCATAGAGGTCGTTATTGCTATTGTAGCCATAGCGGCCCACCTCGGCCATGTTTGCACATTTCGACGCGCTCGTCAGATTCTTGCCGGAGTTCAAGGCGGTGGTGTAGACGCTTCCATCCGACTTCAAGCGGCAGGCATACTCCCACTGCGCTTCGGTGGGCAGGTCAAAACAGAGCCCCGTGCGCTTCCGGAGCGTGCCCAGGAAGGAGTCGTCATCCACCTTGTGGCCATACGCCGGCCATCCCGCGCCCGCCGTGGCGGAAGAGCCGCGGAGCTCCGCGAAGGACACGCCCTCCATGGGACGGGTATCGCCGTGCTTGGACTCAAGGGCGCTCTCCGCTCCGCAGATGAGATCGTACTGCTTCTGGGTGCATTCGAAGACGCCGATGTAGAAGTCCTCGGTGATGGTCACCTGATGCTGACTCTCATTGGAGTTACGACCCGTTTCGCCGGAGGGACTGCCCATGGTGAAGGTGCCCGCCGGGATCCGGCGCAACCACAACTCGCTGGTGCGGCAGGTATCGTCGGTCAAATCGGGGGCGTCATTGGTGTAGCGGTAGTTGCAGACGCCGGTATCGGAGAGGCTCACCACCAAGTAATCCGCATTTCCGACTGAATTTGCGTTGATCTTCACGGTGAATGCGCTGCAATGGAAGCCCGGTATGTCCTCGCCTGCATTCCACACGGCGTGCTGCTCCTTGCCGAACTCCAACGCGGTGTCCACGCCGTCGCCAGAGAGATGCCCCTTGCGCATGGTCACCCACTCGTCCTTGTCACCATCATACCCCGAGAAGGTGAGCGACAGCTCCGTATCGGTATCATCGCACTCCACCACATAGAAGATATCCACCTTGCCGTCCCAGGGCCACCGGGGGACCGCCCTCACATTCGATACCAGAATGCCACTCTCCGACGCCGATAGACACAATGCCATAAGCACCAAAACCGCAAGAGAGAAGATTGACTGGACAAATTTCATAAATCGTGCCTTCTTGAGAAGGAAAAGACAGGAGTGCGCGAAGAATTCAGGCGACGGTCCCCACGGCGCACCGCCCAAGGAAAAGAAAAGGCAGAGAAACCATCCGCCGCCCCCCCCACGCGCATACGCACACACATACGCGCGCTAACTAAATGATTCCTAACCACGAAACAGCATAATGTATCCCCCATTCCCGCCGTTCGCTCCCTCGTAAAAACGCCCGCATAACCCGCAGTCACACCCCAAAATCCACAAAAGGCATGTTCTTCATGACTTCCCGACAAACGATCGGGCAGAACTCGCACGGGGGGATACGCTCGTGGGGAGCGGTCAGGGAGGGGGACAGGGCCCGCCCGCGCACCTACGCGCGCGTACGCGCATACATGGCGCCGCAAGCACTTAGCAATTAGCGGCTAGTGGCTAGTCTGTAAGGTCCCGCAGGCGCCATTCCGCCCCCCCCCGCGGCACCAATCCCCCCATGGAAAAGAGCTGCCACCGCCTACTGTTTTTTCGGGGGGTCCGGGGGGCGCAAGCCCCGACCTCCTTTGGAGATCTTCCTTCTACACTACGCCTTCCCAGAGCGCGTTCTGCATCTAAATACGCCGCCCCCGCCCCCGTGCTAGACAGGAGGGCGCAGGGAGCAGGCAGTAGGTTTGGGCGGTGCCGCAGGCGCCATTCCGCCCGTGCTAGACAGGAGGGCGCAGGGAGCAGGCAGTAAGTTTGTACGGTTACCCCGCAGGCGCCATTCCGCGGCTACACCCGCGGCACCAATACCGGCCTTTTGGCCGCTCCGCGGCACGTGCCTCCCAACTGCGCAATGGTGCCTAGCCCCGAAGCGTTTTTCCCTAGCGGGGGATATCCAAAGGACGGGAGGCTGCCGCCCCCGCACCCCTGCCACGGCGCTTTCTTGCGCCGTAAGTACCTAGCAATTAGTGGTTAGTGGCTAGTTCACAAGGTGCCGCAGGCGCTCTTCCGCCTATCGGCGGTACCATGCATTGCACATTGCACATTGCCCATTGCACATTGCCCATTGCCCATTGCCCATTGCCCATTGCACATTGCCCATTGCCCATTGCCCATTGCACATTGCACATTGCACATTGCCCATTGCACATTGCGCGCCAGCGCGAACTCCTAATTCACAACTGCGGCGTCCTCTAGCGCCGCTGGCGGTTTGGCGGTGCGAAGCGCCGACAAGACCCACTGCAGAGTGGCCACAACTCCTCCTTCCTCCTTCCTCCTTTTTCCCATTTAGATTAGCCCTTATTCCCTTCACCTTCTTCACCTTTTTCCCCATGACCTCCTCCTCTTCCAAAATCAACTGGCAAGGCAAGTGGATCACCTCCGACATCATGCCCTCCGACGGGCTGATCGCCCCTCTCGCCTCCGTGGACAGCCGGGGCGCGCCCTGGTTGCGCAGCAACTTCGTCTGCTCCGGCAAATCCCACGCAATCGGCCTGTACATCGCCGCGCCCGGGTGGTTCGAGTGCTACATCAACGGCATGCAAGTCGGTGACCAGGTCCTCTCTCCCATCGTCACACAATTCACCGAGCGGGTCTCCTACCTATTCTTGGATATCACCGGCTTCGTGGATCCTGGCGAAAACGCCATTGCGGTCCTGCTGGGCAATGGCTGGTACAACTGCCAGACCGGCGATGTATGGCACTTCCACGATGCGCCCTGGCGGAATCTCCCCTCCCTGCTCCTCCAAATCGAGGAGCTGGACACCGGGAAAGTCCTGCTGTCCTCCGGTCCCCACTGGAAGGCCGCGAAGAGCCCCGTCGTCCTCAATGCCCTCCGCAATGGCGAATGGCAGGACACCCGCATTGACGACACGGGGATCTCCCTGCCGACCTACGACGACTCCCAAGCCCCCAATGCCTGCATCGCAAATCCGCCCCCCGGCATCCTGACGCAGGAGGAGTGCGAGTCCTGCGTGATCGCCAAACACATCGCCCCCGTCAAGAGCTGGCGCAATGGCGAATGGACCGTATATGATTTCGGCCAGAATCTGACGGGGTGGTGTGAATTCGACGCGCATGGTCCCGCCGGCCAGAAGGTCATTCTGCGCTACGGCGAGCGCATCACCGATTCCGGGGAGCTCACCCAATCCGTGATCGATCCCTTCTGCAAAACCGGGCGCTTCCAGGAAGACCGGTATATCCTCAACGGCGCCCCTATCCAAAAATACCTCCACCCACACTTCACATACCATGGCTTCCGATACGTGGCGGTCTTTCCAAACGACACCGCCACCCCCGATCAGGCAGAAATCCAAAATCTCACCGCCTGTTTCATTCATAACGACTTCGCAAACGCCGGAGAATTCCATACGTCACACAAAATGCTGGACAAAATCCAGCAGGTGAACCGGCACACCTATCTCTGCAATTACACCGGCATCCCCACCGACTGCCCACACCGCGAAAAGAACGGCTGGACCGGCGATGCCAATCTCGCCTTCGAGACCGGCGCCTGGAACTTCCATACGAAGGACGCCGCCAGACACTTCGCACAACTCCTCATGGACTGCCAGCGACCCTCCGGACAACTCCCCGGAATCGCCCCCACCGGCGGATGGGGATACAACTGGGGCAGCGGTCCCGCCTGGGACTCCTATATCTTCGAGGCCGCATACCAGAACTGGATGATGGCCGGCGACGACTCCATCCTCCGCACACACTACGAGGGCATGAAACGCTACCTGGATTACTGCCGGCAATGGCACGACATCGACGGCGTGGTCGACTTCGGGCTGGGCGATTGGTGCCCCTTCCGCCAGAACAGCATGCCCGCCGTCGCCCTGACCTCCACCGGCTTCTACTACCAGGATACCCTCCGCATGAGGGAATTCGCAAAATACCTGGGGAACGACGAGGACGAGAAGTTCTTCACCGCCGAGGCAAAGCGCATCCGCGCTGGCGTCAACAAACGCTTCGCCCACACCGATGGCGGATACGACAACGACTCCCTCACCGCCCTGGCGACGCCACTCTACTTCGGATTTGCAAAGTCCCCCAAGAAGACGCTGAACAAGCTAGTGAAGCTCCTCCGAGAGGTCCACCACATCAGCGACTACGGCATCCTGGGCGCAAAATTCGTCCCGCGAGTCCTGGGCGAGAATGGCCTCCAGCAGGACCTCCTCACCCTCCTCACACAACCGGAAATGCCCGGATGGGGATACTGGATGACCATCGGCGCCACCACCTTCCGGGAACAGTGGAACGGAAACGACTCCCAAGACCACATCATGTTCGGCGATCCCTCCGCCTGCATCTTCCGATATCTCGCCGGAATCACACCCACCTCCCCAGGATTCAAGGACTTCTCCCTCACTCCCGCCGTCGATCTCGAGGAACTCACGGACTTCGATTGCAGCTACGAGTCACCATACGGAGTCATCCAAAGCACCCTCAAGACCACCAAGAAGGGCAACCGAATCTACTCCTGCACCATCCCCAAGGGCACGAATGCAAAATTCGTCTCTCCGAAGACAAAGGAATGCCTCTCGCTGGCCCAAGGATACCACGAATTCCGCCTAAAGAAATAACCCCGAGGGTATCCGCACACCACCCCCCACCGGGCACGCGCCTTTATGCGGCGACGCCCGGGCGCGCCGACGCCGTGGGGCGTTCCGCCATGCGGCGGGCGGCGTAGAGGCAGACGACCAGCTCGGTGATCGGCATCGCCAGCCAGAGGGAGGAGGGCGATGCCAAGGCGGGCAGTGCCAGAATGAGGATGCCGCTTAGGACCAATCCGCGTCCCACGGAGACCACGAAGGCGGTGCCGGGTCTCATGATGGCCTGGAAATAATACGTGGAGAAGATATTGAAGGGCAGCAGCAGGAAGGAGAGTGCGTAGGTTCGCACGATGGCGGGCGCCATCTCCAGGATCTCGGGGGTAGGCGCCATGAAGATCCGGATATAGAGATTGGGGCACGCCAGGCTGAGGAGGGTCCAGAAGACGCCGAAGAATGCAGTGGTCCAGAGGGCCAGCCGCAGGGTCTCGCGGATGCGTCCCGCCTTTGCCGCGCCGAAGTT
>CAZMWS010000075.1:0-9224 GCA_964570085.1 uncultured Lentisphaeraceae bacterium
GCACCAGCAGATCCGCCATGCATGCGCCGCGTCCCGACAGCAGTTGTGGATCCGACGCCGCACAGCCGCAGACCACCAGGAAGGCCTCCGGATGGCGCTTCCGGGCAAAAGCGACCGCCTGGCGGCTCTTCCGGGAGGCCACGCCCGTCACCGCACAGCTGTTGATCACCAAGACCTCCGCCGGATCCCCCCAGGGGACCACGGTGTATCCGTGAGAGACCAGATCGCCGGCCATCTGCGCCGAATCCGCCTGATTCAGGCGACATCCGAGTGTATGGAAACTGACTCGCTTCATGAGCAAAGAGAGGAGAAATGGCCTCAAGAGCGCAGGAAACGCTATGCCCACGCTCTTTTTGGCGAAAAACAAAAAAGCGCGCCGGCGACCGTAGTGGTTGCCGACACGCTTTCTCCGATTTCTCGCTGGAACGGCGAATATGGTATTTTCGCCGGTGGTTTTGCCGGGGATTTTTACTCGGCGGCGGCTTCCAGGGGGATGATGTTGATCTTGCGGGAGTGCTTGATGAACTCCACGGTGCCGTCGATCAGGGCGAAGATGGTGTAGTCGCGGCCCATACCGGCGTTCTTGCCCGCGAAGTACTTGGTGCCGCACTGGCGGATGATGATGCTGCCGGCGGTGACCTGCTGGCCGCCGTAGGCCTTCACGCCACGATACTGAGGATTGCTGTCACGGCCGTTACGGCTGGAGGATTGGCCTTTCTTGTGTGCCATAGCTAGGAACTCCTTAACCTAAAGTGGTTACTATCTGTATGAATTGAGGAAATTGTCCGGAAATTGCAAGGTCGCTTAATATATCCTTCGTTCCCGAATCTTCAAGAGCCCCACAACCCCAGCGGGGAACTCCCGAAGGCCCCGCGCTACTGGTTGAGAATCCGGAAATATTCCTGGGTCTGCGGACGGTATTTTCGGGGTGGCGGTGCGGAGCGCACTGCCGGCGCTTGGAGGGCGTCCTCCCGGAGGGTCTCCAGCTCCCGCGACAGGTCCTTCTGGATCTCCTGGAGGCGTTCCAGCGCCTCGGGAAGGGAGTCCTGGCCGATTGCCTCGGCATCCCGGACGAGTCGGGGAATGCCGAGACCGCGTCCCATCCATCCGAGACCCTCGGACACCTTCTGACGCACCTCCTCGGCATCGCCATCACTTCCCTCGCCCGCGCGAGCGAGGGCATTCCGCATGCGGGAGAGTTCCTCCAGGGCGGCGGAGAGCTCCTGTGCGCCATGCCGCGGGAGGCCCTCCATGGCCTGGGACAGATTCTGGGACCACTCGCCCAGCGCCTGTGAGGCGTCCTCCTGACTCTGGGCGGCGGTCTCGTAGCGGCCATAGAGCAGTGCCTTCTTTGCGCGATCCTGCGCACGACGGATCCGCTCTTCGGCGGCATCGCCCGCGCGGCTCATGGCATCGGATACCTGCGGGAGCCCCCGCGCCAGACTGCCGGCGCTCTTGCGCGCCTCCTGCCGGAAGCGCTCCACCTCGCGTTCCAGGGACTCCTGGGCCTTTCGGGAGGACTGCCGTTCTTCCGAAGAAGCGCCGTCTTGGGCGCGGCGGCGATTTTCCTCGGCGAGGGACTGCTGTTTTTCGGAGAGCTCCTGTGCCTGGCGCGCCAGTTGTTCCATCTGCAGGAATGCCTCCTGCCGCTGGGCCTGACGTAGGGCCTCCTGTGCGGAAATCAGTGCGGAGAGCGCCCGTTCTGTACGCTGGCGGCCTTCGGAGACCGCGTTGTTGGCGAGTGCCTGTGAGGCCCCAGAGAGCTCCTCTGCCGCATCGGACATGGTCTGTCGGGCGCTCCGCGCGCTCTCCAGCGCGGCGGCGCGTGGAAGGAGTTCCTGGAGACGCCGTTGCTGTTCCCGGAGCGTGGGCTCCGCCTCCCGCGAGAATTCCGGCAGGAGTCCCTGGAGTTCTCCCCGCATCTCCTCCACGGCATCCAGGAGCTTCTTCAACTCCTCCAGGGGCATCTGGCGATTGCCCCGCTGGCTATCGGAGAGTTCCTGGGACTCCTCGCCGGAGGTGCCCTGCCCCGCAGAAGAGCCCTGCTGACTCTGCTCGCCCTCGCCACTGGAACCCATGGAGCGCGTATTCTGCGCCAGCATCCACGCCAGGCGATTCAGGGCGGCGAGCGCGCGCTGTTGCGTCAGACGGGATTCGGGGAGGTGTCGTTCCAGCGCCTGATCGGCGGCCTGATCCAGGCAACGGGAGGCCGTCTGGAAGCACTCCGCCATCGGCAGAGGCAGCGCGACCACTCCGGCTGCCGCGGCGATCTGTGTCTGCCGTCCACGGACGCCCACGGAGAGCGTGCGCAGATCCCGTTCCAGCTCGCCCTGCCGGCGCTGCGCTTCGGCGAGCGGGAGATTCTCCCACTGTCCCGACAGCATGAGGGTATCCCGCAGGAGTCGTTTTGACTCCGCCAGGAGATCCGCCACATCCACCCGCTGGGACTTCTTCTCGGAGTCATTGTCGGAGGAATTGGTCGCCGTGAAGTCATCCTGTAGCGGTTCTTCCACGGAGAGGAAGAAGGGCTCGTCGCGGACGACATTCGACTCCGGCTGGCGATTATCGCGGACCTCCAGCCAGCCCACCACCATCTGACCGGCAGAGAGCCCGCCCAAATCCACCGTGGAACGCCCCTCCCATTCCCGGGGACACTCGCCCTCCGCGGGCGTCCAGAGGACCCGCCGCGTTTCGGGGAGGTCATCCACCGCCAGGCACACATGGACCTCCGCAAGACCGTAGTCATCCGTAGCCAGGTAGTGCACGAAGAGCTCCTCGCCGGGAGCGAGCTTTCCGTCCCGCGGGGGCTCTCGGCGCTCCACCACGGGGGGATAATCGGGAGTCACGCGGACCTCGAAGGGCATTCCCTGGCGGACGAGCTCGCCGCGCCGATACTCCGCGCGATAGCGCGTCTGGTCGCCAGGAAGGAACTCCTCCGGCGACGCCACGGGCACCCAAACGCCCTCTTGATTTTCCTGGAGGAGCCCCCACTCCTCGCCGGCGGGCATCCCGCACTGCACTTGCAGGCGCTCGCCCTCCACCACCGCCAAATCCTGGAAATCCGAGAAAATCCGGGCTTCCCGACGAGTGTATTCCGGGGGCGTGGCGACGATGCGGACTTCCAGGGGCGCGGGGGGCACATAGACCTCCAGAGTCTGCCACCAGGAGACCGCGCGACCGTCATCTGCGCGCACGCGAAGGTCTTCCCGGAGATCATAGAGCGTCAGGCTCCAGCGGCCCGACTCCGCGGGATTCATGGCCTCCCGGCGGGAAGCGCCGTCGGGACCCCGGAATTCCAACTGGACGGTGCCGTGGGGGATGGCGCCCTCGCGCAGGATAGCCACCACCGTCACGTCCTGATGCACGGGCACCTGTTGTCCTGGAGAGAATTCCAGCGTCAGGGAGGGCCGTCCTCCCAGGAAAGCGCAGGCACTCTGCCAGGACGCGCGACCCATCCAGAAGAGTGCAAAAGAGATCAACAGGACTGGCAGGAGGAGCCACTGCCGGGTGCGGCGTCGGCGCAGTTGGATATGCTGATGAAGGAGGCCCGTTTTTGGGGCCAGATATCGTTCTCGGAGCTCGTCCAGGTATTCCCGCTGGAAGGCTGTCACGGGCTCCTCTCGGCGCAGCCGCCGTTCCAATTCCAGAGCGGCATCCAGGCCATCGTGGTCCTGGGGGAATTCCCGCCGGAACTCCCGGCAGAAGTGTTCCAGGGTCCACCAGCGGAATTGTGCGCCCCACAGCCACGCAAGAAACAGCGCGGTGGCGCCTGTGGCGACGCATAGCACCACGGTCAGCGCGTCCTCCCGAAGGCGTCCCGCCAGCAGGCATCCCAGGAAGGAGAGTCCCAGGAGTGCCCAGACCAGTCCCCGGAACATGGACCAGAGGGCCTGGAAACGCAAAACGCGCACCAGGCTCCGTGTGACGGGGGAGGACTTCCCCCGCCGGGAGGCATCTGGTGCGCGTTGTTCCGACATGGCGGAGAGAGAGCCGGACTACATCCGCTCCCGCAGGCGCTGGATCAGCTGGTTGGTGGAGGGATCGTGATCCAGGGGCGCGTTCTTTCCGGCGGCGAAGTCCTTCAGGATGCGCTTTGCCAGGACCTTGCCCAGCTGGACGCCCCACTGGTCGAAGGAGTAGATATTCCAGAGGACGCCCTGGGTGAAGATCTTCTGCTCATAGAGTGCCATGAGTCGTCCCAGCGTGCGGGGATTCAGCTGATCGGCCAGAATGGTATTGGTGGGCCGGTTGCCCTGGAAGGTCTTCTGGGCGGCCAATTCGGGGGAGAGTCCGGGCTCCTCGGAAAGGACCTGCTCGGTGGACTTTCCGAAGGCCAGCGCCTCGGTCTGCGCCACAAAGTTCGCCATCAGCTTCTGGTGGTGGTCACCCACGGGAGTCTGGGAGCGGCAGAAGCCGATGAAATCCGCGGGAATGAGCTTGGTGCCCTGGTGGAGCAGCTGGAAGAAGGAGTGCTGGCTATTGGTGCCGGGCTCGCCCCAGATCACGGGACCCGTCTGCCAGGTAACGGGATGGCCCTGCTTGTCCACGGACTTTCCGTTGGATTCCATGGAGACCTGCTGCAGATGCGCGGCAAAGCGGTGCATTGCCTGGTCGTAGGGGAGGATGGCGTGGGACTGTGCGCCGTAGAAGTTGTTATACCAGACGCCCAGGAGTGCCAAGATGACGGGCAGGTTCTTTTCCAGAGGCGCGGTGCGGAAGTGGTTGTCCATCTCGTGATGGCCCTCCAGCATTTCCACGAAGGCCTCGGGACCGATCTGGAGCATGATGGGCAGACCGATGGCGGAGCACAGGGAGTACCGTCCGCCCACCCAGTTCCAGAAGGCGAACATATTGGCCACATCGATGCCGAAGCGGGAGACCTCCTCGGCATTGGTGGAGACGGCCACGAAATGCCGCGCGATTGCCTGTGTGGAGGCGAAGCTCGAGAGGATCCAATTGCGGGCGGTGCCGGCGTTGGTCATGGTCTCCTGGGTAGTGAAGGTCTTGGAGGCCACGATGAAGAGCGTCTCGGCGGGATCCAGCCCGCGAAGGGTATCGCAGATATGGAAGCCGTCCACATTGGAGACGAAGAAGATCTTCAGATTGGGAGTCCCGAAGCCCTTCAACGCCTCGCAGGCCATCTTGGGACCCAGGTCACTGCCGCCAATGCCGATGTTCACCACATTGCGGATGGGCTTTCCCGTGAAGCCCAGCCACTCGCCAGAGCGCACGCGGCGGCAGAAGTCGGACATCTGCGCCAGCACCCGATTGACCTCGGGCATCACATCCACGCCGTCCACGTAGATGGGGGTGTTGGAGCGATTCCGCAGTGCCACGTGGAGCACGGCGCGGTTCTCGGTGACATTGATCTTCTTGCCAGTGAACATGGCCTCCGCATTCTCCTGGAGATGCGCCTCGCGCGCCAGGTCGAAGAGGAGCTCCATGCCCTTCTGGTCTATGCGGTTCTTGGAGTAGTCCAGCAGGATATCCTGGAATTCCGCCCGGAAGGTCTCCGCGCGGTGGGGATCCTGTGCGAAGAGCTGAGCGATGGTGGTGTCCTTGGTTTCCTCGTAGTGCTTCTGGAGGGCGTTCCAAGCGGGAGTGGAGGGATTCTTCATCATTTTGGGAAAAGTCTCTTGTTCTGGGAATTTATCTCCCCGAAACTTCAGGGAGGAAAGGGGAGTCGGGGATCACTCGAAATAGGGGAGCCACTGGGAATTTTTGAGAAGTCTGCCGGCGAGGTCATCGGGATCCTCGCCTCGGAGGCGCGCCAGGAAGTCAATCAGCTGTGGGAGTTCGGCGGGGGAGTGTTTCCGGAAGGGCCAGTCGCTTTCCACCAGCAGCCGATCCTGCGGAATTTTCTCCAGCGCCTCACGGAAATTCTTTCCGCAATTCAGGGCATCGAAGCCAATGGAGAACAGTAGATTCGGAAACTTCAGGAGCCGATGCGCCACCTGCCAGCTGCCATGGAAGCCATGAATCACCACAGGGACTGCAGAGAAATCCTCCAGGATGTCAATCGCCGGTTGCCAGCAACGCACCAAGTGCACCACCGCCATGCGCTGGAAACGCCCTGCCAGCTCCAGCTGTCCCACAAACCAGGGGATCTGTGCTTCCAGCGGCGGGCGACCGGGAGTGCCATCCAAGCCGATCTCCCCCACCATGCACTCGGGAAACTGCTCCAAGTATTCAGCGAGGATAGAGAGTTCCATCTTCCGGTGCATGTCCGGAGAGATATACCATGGATGGATTCCCAGCGCGTAGCGCAGCGTGCCGCCGGAGCGGTAGCATCCATCCAAAACCGGTTGCCACTCCGAATGCTTGGTAGCGCAGACGACGCCGCCTGCGAAGCCCGCTTCTTCCCAATGCAAGTTGTCCTCAACGGGCAGGTGCAGATGAAAATCCCAGAAGTCCATAGGAAGAGTGTCGCAGTAAACTACAGGAAGTATTCAACGCCGCTGAGGAAGATTCCCTGGTCCTTCACGCCGGGCACATTCTTGCCCAGCTGGTCATCCAGGGAGCGCTCGGAGTGTCCCATCTTGCCCAGGACGCGTCCGTCGGGAGAGGTGATTCCCTCGATGGCATTCACGGAGCCATTGGGATTCCAGGGCATCTCGTTGGCGGGACGGCCCTCCAAATCCGCATACTGAAAGGCGACCTGGCCATTGGCGACCAGCTGCGCCACCTGCTCGGGGCTGGCGTAGAAACGGCCCTCGCCATGGGAGATAGCGACTTCGTGGACATCGCCCACCTGCGCATGACGCAGCCAGGGGGACTTGACGGAGGCGACCACGGTGCGCGCCATGGTGGCCACGTGTCGGCCCAGGGTATTGAAGGTTAGGGTCGGCGCGTCGTGGTCCAGTGCGGGGAGGATTTCGCCATAGGGGACCAATCCCAGCTTGATGAGTGCCTGGAAGCCGTTGCAGATTCCCAGCACCAGTCCGTCGCGCTTCTGGAGGAGTTCCTCCATGGCCTCGCGAACGCGGGGATTGCGGAAGGTAGTGGCGATGAACTTTCCGGAGCCATCGGGCTCGTCACCGCCGGAGAAGCCTCCGGGGAAGGCAACGATCTGCGCATTCCGGATGCCCTTCACCAGGGCCTCCACGGACTCCTCGATGCAGGCGGCAGAGAGATTCCGCACCAGGATGCGCTCGGGGATTGCGCCAGCCAGCGCGAAGGCATTGGCGGTATCGACCTCGCAGTTGGTGCCGGGGAAGACGGGGATCAGGACCCTGGGGCGCGCGCACTTGGTGGCGGGAGAGAGTGTGCTGCGGGTGCGGCAGGGCTCCCAGGTCGCCACGGGGACCTCGGGGTGCCGGGTGGGGAAGATCTTCTCCAGGGGGCGTTCCCAGGTGGGAATTGCCTCATGGAGGGGATAGCGCATCTTGTTGCCGATGGTGATGGCCGCGTCGTCGGTGGTCTTGCCGATGACGGGATATCCGGGCAGTTCCTCGGTGCTCTCCACCAGGATGGCGCCGTATTCCGGAACGAAGAGGGATCCCAGCTCGGCAGGCGCCTCGCCACGGAAGCCAATCAGATTGCCGAAGCACATCTTGGTGAGAGCGACGGCGATGCCGCCGCGTCCCACCGTCTGCGCCGCCAGGATCTTCCCGTCGCGGATGAAGTCCCGCAGCGCGGTGAAGTTCTTGCGGAGGCCCGCGAAATCGGGAGTGCCGTCTGCCATGCGGGTGACGGGCAGCAGCGAAACCAGGTGTCCCGCGCCCTTGAATTCGGGGCTCACCACATTCCGGGCATCGCCGGCGACCACCGCGAAGCAAACCAGGGATGGCGGAACAGTGAGGTGTTCGAAGGTGCCGGACATGGAGTCCTTTCCGCCGATGGCGGCAGTGCCGAATTCCAGCTGTGCGCGGAGTCCGCCCAGGACGGCGGCCAGGGGCTGTCCCCACTTTTCAGGGGCGGTCCCCAGGTGTTCGAAGTATTCCTGGAAGGAGAGTCGTGCCTTCAGGGCATCGCCGCCGGCGGCGGCCAGCTTTGCCAGGGATTCTGTCACGGAGTAGATCGCGCCGTGGAAGGGGCTCCAGGAGCACAGATAGGGATCGTATCCGTGGCTCATGAGAGTGCAGCACTCGGTCTTGCCCTCGGTGGGGAGCTTCGCCGCCATCGCCTCGTTAGGCGTCAGGCGGGTCTTGCCGCCGTAGGGCTCCAGGATGGTGGCCGCGCCGATGGTGCCATCGAAACGCTCCACCAGTCCCTTCTGGGAGCAGACATTCAGGTCCTGGATGGCGTCCATCCAGCGGGGCAGCAGGTCGTCGACCTTCGGCGCCACGAAGGGATTTTCCTCGGCCTTGGGGGCCTGGACCTTCACCTCGATATGCTGGGTCACGCCGTTGGTATCCAGGAAAGCGCGGGAGAGATCCACAATGCGCTTGCCGCGCCAGCTCATCTCCAGACGGGGCGCCTCGGTGACCACGGCCACGGGAGTGGCCTCAAGATTTTCCTGGAAAGAGAGCTCCAGGGCCTTTCCCACATTCTCGGGAGCCACCACCACCGCCATGCGCTCCTGGGATTCGGAGATCGCCAGCTCGGTGCCATCGAGGCCCTCGTACTTCTTGGGCACGGCATCCAGATCGATCTTCAGGCCAGGCGCCAGCTCGCCAATGGCAACGGAGACGCCGCCAGCGCCGAAATCGTTGCAACGCTTCACCAGGCGGGAGAACTCTCCGCGGCGGAAGAGCCGCTGGATATTCCGTTCGGTGAGGGGATTGCCCTTCTGCACCTCGGCGCCGCAGGTCTGCAGGGACTCCTCGGTGTGCGCCTTGGAGGACCCCGTGGCGCCGCCACAACCATCGCGACCAGTCTTGCCGCCAATCAGCAGAATCACATCGCCGGCTTCCGGCGCCATGCGGACCACATTGGCCTTGGGGGCGGCGGCAATGACAGCGCCCAGTTCCAAGCGCTTCGCCACAAATCCGGGGTGATAATACTCCTGGACCTTTCCGGCTGCCAGACCAATTTGGTTTCCATAGGAGGAGTATCCCGCCGCGGCGGTGCGGGTGATCTTCCGCTGGGGGAGCTTTCCAGGGAGCGTCTGCTCCACGGGAGTGCGGGGATCGCCGGCGCCGGTGATGCGCATTGCCTGGTAGACGTAGGAGCGTCCGGAGAGGGGATCGCGGATGGCGCCGCCCAGGCAGGTCGCCGCACCACCGAAGGGCTCGATCTCGGTGGGGTGGTTGTGAGTCTCGTTTTTGAACATCAGCAGCCAG
>CAZMWS010000076.1:0-8949 GCA_964570085.1 uncultured Lentisphaeraceae bacterium
GGAAGGCGGGGTGCCCGATTGGGCGCGATATGCTCCCTGCCTTTGCGGAAAAAGGAAAGGGGGAGCCCCTCCTGGTGGAAGGAGCTCCCCCGAAATGCTGGAAGGCTACTTCTTCAGATTGGCGTAGCGGCGGCGGAAGGCGTCCACGCGGCCCTCAGTATCCACCAGCTTCTGCTTGCCGGTGAAGAAGGGGTGGCACTTGGAGCAGATACCGATGTTCACCGCGGGGCTGGTGGACTCGCACTCGAAGACGTTGCCGCAGGCGCAGGTCACCTTGCACTTCACGTATTTGGGATGGATGTCGCTCTTCATTGTAGAATGAACTCCTTTTGAAATTGAAAACTCTTAAGAAAAAGACTCTCTTGCCGGAATCCCACCACCCCCGACGGAGGCCACACGAAAAACGGAGGGCATCCGTCCGAGGCGCCGGTGGACTCCGGCGAACGGCGGGAAGGCTACATCTCGGCCAGCGCGGCCTTGCGGGAGAGGCGGACACGGCCGCGGTCGTCAATGTCAATGACCTTCACGGTCATGGTATCGCCGACCTTGCAGATGTCCTCCACGCTCTTGACGCGGTAGTCAGCCAACTCGGAGATATGGACCATTCCCTCCTGGCCGGGGAGAATCTCCACGAAGGCACCGAAGTCCTTGACGGTCTTCACCGTGCCCTGGTAGATCTTACCGATCTCCACTTCGCCAGTCAGGGACTCGACCTCGTAGCGTGCCTGGTCCATGGCCTCCTTGTTGCTCACGAAGATGCGGACGGTGCCGTCCTCCTCCACGTTGATCTGAGCGCCGGTGCGCTCCTGGATGCCGCGGATGTTCTTGCCGCCAGGGCCGATCAAGGCGCCGATCTTCTCGGGGTTGATCTTCACCGTGCACACCTGGGGCGCGTTGGGAGAAAGCTCCGTGCGGGGCTTCGCCAGGCAAGCGCTCATGATGGCGCGGATCTTCGCACGGGCCGCCTTGTTGCGCAGCATGGCCTCGTACATTCCCTGGATGTCCAGACCGGCGATCTTCAGATCCAGCTGGAAGCCGGTGATGCCCTTCTGGGTACCGGCCACCTTGAAGTCCATGTCACCGTAGTGGTCCTCGCTGCCGATGATGTCGGTCAGGAATTCCCGATGATCCTCGCCGGTCACCAGACCCACGGAGATGCCGACCACCGCATCGCTGATGGGCACGCCGGCATCCATCAGCGCCAGGGAGCCGCCGCAGACGGTGGCCATGGAGCTGGAGCCATTGGAACCCAGGATCTCGCTGGTGACGCGGACGGTGTAGGGGAAGTCGTCCACGGAGGGCATGGCCTGTCGGATGGACCGCTCGGCCAAAGCGCCGTGGCCGATCTCGCGGCGTCCAGTGGAGCCGTAGCGGCCGACCTCGCCGGTGCAGAAGTTCGGGAAGTTATAGTGGAGGATGAAGTGCTTTTCGGCAACGCCGCCAGCGATGACGTCGTATTCCTGTGCATCGCCAGTGCCGGAGAGGGTGGCGGTGACCAGTGCCTGGGTGTCACCACGCTTGAAGAGCGCGGAGCCATGCACCACGGGCAACACGCCCACCTCGCAGGTGATCTCGCGCAGCTGATCCAGCGCACGGCCATCCTGGCGCTTCTTCTGGTCCAGGACCAGGCTCCGGATCGCCTTCTCCTTCAGGATCTCCCAGGCCTGCTCCGCCTTGGGGGCAACACCCGTCTCGGGATCCGTGAACTGGGGCACCAGAGTCGCCATGAACTCGGCCTTCAGCGCATTCTCCTGATTCTGGCGAGTCAACTTGTCAGCGGCCTGCACGGCCTGCTGCAGACGATCGCCCAGGAACTTGTCGGCGGCCTCCAGGAAGTCGGGAGCAGGCAGATTGGGCACATACTCGAACTTCTGCTTCTGGACCTGCGCGGCCAGTTCCTTCTGGGCGGCGATCTGCTTGGCGATGATGCCGTCGGCGAAGAGCATGGCGTCGCGAAGCTCCTCCTCGGAGATCTCCTTGGAGCAGCCCTCGATCATGATCGCCTTGCCCTCGACACCGGCATACACCAGGTCGATGTCGCTGCGGGTGATCTCGTCGTTGGTGGGGTTGGCAATGAACTTGCCGTCAATGCGACCCACGCGCAATGCGCCCACGGGGCCATTCCAGGGGATGTCGGAGACCATCAGCGCCGCGGAGGCGCCCAGGATGGAAAGGACATCCGCCTCGTGCTTGCCGTCAGCGGAGAAGAGCGTGGAGACGATCTGGACCTCGTTGTTGAAGCCCTCGGGGAAGAGGGGACGCAGAGGGCGGTCGGTCATGCGGGCAGTGAGGATCTCCTTCTCGGTGGGACGGCCCTCGCGCTTGAAGTAGCCGCCGGGGATCTTTCCGGCCGCCGCAAAGCGCTCGCGATACTCCACAGAGAGGGGGAAGAAGTCAATGCCTTCGCGGGGAGCGGCGGCGCAGGCGCAGACCAGCACAGTCGTGCCGCCCTGGCGGACCACCACAGACCCGTTGGCAAGCAACGCCAGCTTGCCCGTCTCAATGGACAGGGAGCGGCCGTTGCCAAGGTCGATGGAAACCTGATGGATACTCATTCGATGCTACCTCCTGGGACTACCGACGGAGGCCGAGCTTGCTGATCAGAGCGGTGTAGCGGCCGTAGTCCTCGCGGGAGAGGTACTTGAGCAGGTTGCGACGCTGATTCACCATGGCCAGCAGACCACGACGGGTGCTGAAGTCCTTCTTGTGAATCTTCAGGTGCTCGGTGAGCTCCTTGATGCGGCCAGTCAACAGCGCGACCTGGACCTCCACGGATCCACAGTCATTCTCGGAACGCTTGAACTGCTCAATGATAGCCAGTCTCTCTTCTTTGGTCATAAGGGTGTTATTTCACCTATGTTGATACCCGACGACTCTGCCCCAAGCCAGACTAGGGAATACCTTTCCCAAAATCTCAACGATGCGGTCGTGGCCCAGTAGTTCCATCAGCAGCGGCGGGTAATCCGCGTAATGTATTCCAAACACCACGATTTGCAATACGCAGGCGGGAATTGTCCGGAGATGTCATCCCACGGATCACCGCAATAAAAATTCCCCCCTCCCCTGTGTTTTTCTTTCTAAAGGCCGTGCTTAGGATTCGACGCCATCCTGGTCGGGATATGCGACGACCTCTCCCTGCCAGGAGCGATAGAGGGCATTTCCCTCCGGATCGCAGCCCAGGGCACTCTCGGGTTGCAGGCGGATCTTTCCTTTTCCGCCGGGCAGATCGAAGGCGAATGCAGGCAGTGCCATGCCGGAGATGCGTCCACGCAGCTGGTCCATGATGGCGAGGCCCTCTTTGACGCCGGTGCGGAAGTGCATGGCGCCCTCGATGGGATCGCCGTGGAAGAGGTAATATGGCTTGATGTGGTATTTCAAAAGGGAGGTGAAGAGCTTCCCCAGGACCTCCGCGTTGTCGTTGACGCCCTTGAGCAGCACGCTCTGGTTCACCATGCAGACGCCCGCGCGATTCAGGATATCGGTGGCGGCGGATACCTCCTTCGTCAATTCCCGGGGATGGTTGAAGTGGCATGCCAACCAGGCGGTCTTGCCGGAGGCGAGAATGGAGGCCAGGCGCGGAGAGACCTTCTGCGGGAGGGTACAAGGCACGCGGCTTCCAAAACGGAGGATCTCCACGCTGTTCACGGAAGAGAGCGCCTGCACTACCAACCGCAAATTCGCCTCCGGGAGCATCAGGGGATCGCCCCCGGAAACCAGGACCTCCCGCACCTCAGGATGCGCCGTCAGGTAGTCCACCACACGGCCCAACTCCTCCTGAGTCAGGGGCGCCAGCGGCTTCGACCAATCGCGCTTCCGCATGCAATGGCGGCAGTGCATGGCGCAGCAATTCCCGGTCACCAGCAACGCGCGATCGGGATACCGATGCACCAGCCGCGGAACCGGAGAACAGGGCTCCTCCGAGAGCGCATCGGGATCGCCGCCCGCCTGACGCGTCACCTCACGGTCGTCCGGAAAACACTGCCGGAAAATCGGGTCTTCCAGAATCGGCTCCTCCACCAAGGAGAGATAATACGGCGTCACAAAGAGGGGATAGACTGCCTGCGCCTTGGCGAACTCCCCCAGCGACGACACCCCTACCCCGAGATAGGACGCCACCTCCTCCACACTCCGCGCGGCATGCGCCAGCTGCCAACGCCAGTCCCACCACTCATTCGCAGTGGGCGACACACCATCCTGAAAGTGCAAGTCCATAAAAAAACGCACGCAAAACCGTATAGCCTTCCGGACACAAAAAAAAGCCGTGGATTTTCAGAATCCACGGCGGAAAGGGTAGTGGCGGAGTTGATGGGGCTCGAACCCACGACCTTCGCCGTGACAGGGCGATGCTCTAACCAATTGCGCTACAACTCCACTACAAGATTGTCTGCCTTCCAAGAAAAGAGACTGGCGGAGTTGATGGGGCTCGAACCCACGACCTTCGCCGTGACAGGGCGATGCTCTAACCAATTGCGCTACAACTCCAGCTCTTCGCTCGTAAAGCGGGCTTAAGATATTCCTCTATGCACAGTTTGCAAGCCACCTACATGAAAAAACTGGG
This sequence comes from uncultured Lentisphaeraceae bacterium, assembly GCA_964570085.1. Lineage (GTDB taxonomy): Bacteria > Verrucomicrobiota > Lentisphaeria > Oligosphaerales > Oligosphaeraceae > UBA1724. The sequence continues at coordinate 4,559 of CAZMWS010000076.1, forward strand.
AAGTAAGGGAGAATGGAAGAAAAAGGAGGAAGGAGGAGGGAGGAAGGAGGAAGTTAGGCCAGGGTTCCGCAGGCGGAACCCCGCGCCGGAATCTACCGGCGCGTGCGCCAATCGCGCCCAAATTGGCGCGAAAGTACCGCCGAGAGGCGAATGCGGGCGGAATCGCCCGCAGATAGTAGGTAGAAAGATAGTAGGGAGAAGGGTAAAGCGGTGCCGCAGGCGCTCTTCCGCCTACCGCCGATACGGTGCCGGCTTCTGGGCCTGCGTAAAGGTTTAAGGGGGATGCAGGGGGCTTGCCCCCAGTCCTTTGGATATTCCCCCTGAATGATTCGTACGCACCCCTACGGCGCGCTTTTGCGCCGTAAGTATCTAGCAATTAGTGGCTAGTGGCAAGTTTGCAAGGTCCCGCAGGCGCTTTTCCGCGGCTTTTGCCGCGGCACAAGTACCGCCGCGTGATGCGGCGGAAGAGCCGCGCAGCGACCGAACAACTAACGGCTAACCACTAACTACTAGCTACTTGCGCCGCAACTAGTTGCGGCGCAGCTTGGCGTACGCGCCGGTAAATTCCGGCGCGGGGTTTCGGGAAACCCGAAACCCTGGCCTAACTTCCTCCTTCCTCCTTCCTCCTTCCTCCTTTTTTGCGTTTTAGTAGTTTTCCGCCTCTACCTGGAAGTATGCCTTGGGGTGGAAGCAGACGGGGCAGACCTCGGGGGCCTTTTCGCCGATGTAGATGTGTCCGCAGTTGCGGCACTGCCAGCGGTTTTCGCCAACGCGTTCCCAGACCTCGCCGCTCTCCAGATTGGCCAGCAGTTTGCGGTAGCGCTCCTCGTGGTGCTTTTCGATGGCGGCCACGCCCTCGAACTGCCGCGCGATGGCCTCGAAGCCCTCCTGACGAGCCTCCTCGGCGAACTGGCGGTACATCTCGGTCCACTCCTCGTGCTCGCCGGCGGCGGCAGCCAGCAGATTGGCCTTGGTGTCGCCAATGCCGCCCAGATGCTTGAACCAGAGCTTCGCGTGCTCCTTCTCGTTGGCGGCGGTCTCCTGGAAGAGGGACGCGATCTGCTCGTAACCCTCCTTCTTCGCGGCGGAGGCAAAGTAGTCGTACTTGTTGCGTGCCTGGGACTCGCCGGCAAAGGCAAACGCCAGATTGGCAGCAGTCTTACTTCCTTTCAATTCCATAAGTCAGTGAGCTCCTACAGGTTGCGCCAGGACTCCCGCCCTGGCTGGTGGATAGAAAAAGAAACCAAGGAAAAAATCTCCGGATTCGTTGCTCTTCAACGAGATAGCGCAGAATCCGTCGCGCAAATAAATTTATCCGTTATTTTGAGATTGCAAGAGCCCCGCGGCCCTTTTTCCGAAGTATTTTCGCCTGGGTGGTTCGCGTACGACTGTCCTATAGCGTAAGCGTCATCCCCTGCATCTACGAAAAAGGAGGATCGTGCTTCCCTTTGCGGCATGGATTCATGCCCCAGGGAGTCGGTCCTCCTTCGGAGTAAATGGATTTTGTGGATCTGGTTGTTATTCCAGAGCGCGGAGCTGTTCTTCCACCGCGGCGACGAACTTCCGGGAGAACTCGCGGTCGCCGGTCTTGGCGAATTTCACGGCGATGACGGCCTGTCCATTGGCGTCGAAGGTGAGCTTCACGGAGACGCGTGCCTCATAGACATCCTTGTATTCGTAGACCACGCTGCTGGTCTGGTTGTTGCGGGAGAGCTGGTGGAGCATGAGGACCTCGGCGGCGGCGCGGACGGCCTTATCGGCCTCCAGGAGTCCGCATCCCAGGCTCGCGGAGTACACTCCGCTGAGTCGGCCATAGCGCTCATTGGTGACCACGCCGCTGCCGGAGGCGGGAGCGGGCTGGACCTGCACGCAGGAGATGGTGATCATCACGGTGGCGACGATGGCGAAAGTCGCCAGGAAGAGGCTATTCTTTTTCATGGTAGATTCTCGAGGTGATTCGGTTGAAGTTGTCAGAGAAAGGCGCGAAGAGAACCGGAGGGTGGAATCCGGGCGAAAAAACTCCCCTCGGCATAGCCACACATCCCCTCGTCTCGTATATGCGCTAAATATAATTCCTCAAGCCAGGAACAGAGTCCCCGGAGTATCCACAAAAACGCTAGGATTCCAGAGGAAAAGTGTCGTTTCTGAGGGCGACCATGGCATCGCCCACCAACCGGCAGAGATCGTCGGCGAGGAAAGCGCCCTTTGCGTTATCGGCGGCCACGCCGTGGAGGAAGGCGCCCAGTCGCGCGGCAGTCTCGGGGGCGAGTCCCTGTGCCAGGAGCGCGCCGATGACGCCGGAGAGGACATCGCCACTGCCGGCGGTGGCCAGTCGCGGATTTCCGGAGGCATTCCGGGTCAGCGCACCCTCCGGAGTCGCCACCAGGGTGCCATCGCCCTTGCCTACTACCACGCAGCCCGTGGCGGCGGCCAACGCCAGCGTGCGCTCCGCGCGCTCCAGTTCCTCGGGGATCCCGAATGCTCGGCAGAGCCGCCGCGCTTCGCCGTCGTGGGGAGTAAGCACCATATTCCGGCGCAGAGTGGACTCTCCGGGCAGGAGGGCGGGAGTGCGGGAAATGCAATTCAGCGCATCGGCATCCACCACCTTCGGGCGGGAGACTGACAGGGCTTCCGCCAGAAAGACATCCACCTCCGGAGGATTCCCCATGCCGGGTCCCAGCACCAGCGCCGTCGCCTTCGGGAGCTCCTTCTGCCAGGCGGACAATGATGCGCCGCAGAAGACGCCCCGTGCGGGGTCATCGGGGACCCGATGGACGATGAGCGCGAAGGGGCATGCGCCGGGATGGCGGGCGGATTCCGGGAGGCACGCCACCACCACGCCTGCGCCAGCATAGAGTCCGGCGATTGCGGAGAGCATGGGGGCGCCGGGATACTGCCGGCTCCCGCCAGTCACCAGGAGGGTACCGTGGGTATACTTATGGCTCCCCGGACCATAGGAAGGGAGATCCCTTTGCGCCTGCGGGAGGGCGTAGTCCTCCACCGCGCTCATCTCGTCCTTCCTCTGGCAGGGAGCCGTCTTCATGGTGTCGCGGCAGTTAGAAGCCCTTACGCTCCAGGGCGCGGTGGGCGATATCGGTACGGTATTCCACGCCGTCCCAGGAGATGCACTTCACGCCCCGATAGGCCTTCTCCACCGCCTGGCGGAGAGTCGCCGCGCGTGCGGTGACGCCCAGGACGCGTCCGCCATTGGTCAGGATGGTCCCGTCGGCAGCGGCCTTGGTGCCCGCGTGGAAGACCACGCATCCCGCTTCCTCGGCCTGGGGAATGCCGTGGATGGGGAGCCCCTTGGGATAGCTGCCGGGATAGCCCTGGGAGGCCATGACCACGCAGACCGCGGGCTCATCGGACCACTTCAGCTGAATCTGGTCCAGACGGCCCTCGGCAGTGGCCAGCAGCGCCTCCACCAAGTCGGAATCCAGACGCGCCAAGACCGCCTGGGTCTCGGGATCGCCAAAACGGACATTGAACTCCAGCAGCTTGGGGCCCTCGGCAGTCACCATGATGCCGGCGTAGATGATGCCGCGGAAGTATAGGCCGTCCTCCTGGACGCCCTTCAGGAAGGGCTTCAGCACCTCGCGGTCGATGCGCTCCATGAGCTCGGGAGTCACCACAGGCGCGGGGGAGTATGCGCCCATTCCGCCGGTATTGGGGCCCTTGTCGCCATCGTAGGCGCGCTTATGGTCCTGGCTGGAGACCAGGGGAATGATGGTCTTGCCGTCGCAAAGCGCCAGAATGGAGGCCTCTTCACCCACGAGACACTCCTCCAGAAGCACCCGGCTGCCGGCGTCACCAAATGCGCCCTCGAAGCAGGAGTTGATGGCCTCGCGGGCAGTCTGGAGATCCATGGCCACCACCACGCCCTTTCCGGCTGCCAGGCCATCGGCCTTCACCACAATGGGAGCGCCCTCCTTCTCGAGATACGCCAGGGCGCTCTCGCGATCGGTGAAGACGGCGGCCTTCGCGGTGGGAAGGCCATGACGCGCCATGAAATCCTTCGCATATGCCTTGCTGCCCTCCAGCTGCGCGGCCTCGCGATCGGGACCCACGATGGCCAGACCCCGTGCTCGGAAAAGATCCACAATGCCCTTGCAGAGCATGGCCTCGGGCCCCACCATGGTGAGACCGATGTGGTGGCTCTCGGCGAATTCCGCCAGTGCCTCGGGAGTATCGGCCTTCACGGGGATTGCCGAGGGGATGCCGGGGTTGCCGGGCGCCCAATAGAGCTTGCCGGCCAGGGGGCTCTGCATCATCTTCCAGGCGATCGCGTGCTCGCGTCCGCCGGCGCCAACCAGAAGGATATTCATGCTCATTCTCTCTCCGACACAGGGGTGGAAATTTTCAGACAATCTCAAAAAAACAGAAAAGGCCGC
>CAZMWS010000077.1:0-2900 GCA_964570085.1 uncultured Lentisphaeraceae bacterium
CCTCAATCCCGATGGCAGCGAGGCCGAGAAGAGCGGAAATGGCGTGCGGATCTTCGCGCGATACCTCTGGGATTGCGGGATGGTGCGCTCCGACGAGCCCTTCGTGCTGGCGACTCTGGGCGGACCCGTGGAATGCCGCGTCCTGGATTCCGAGAACGCCATCCAGGCGAAGATGGGACGGGTCTCCTTCAATAGCCGCGAGATCCCCGTGGAGGGCGCTCCCCGCGAGGTGCTCTCGGAACACCTCTCTCTCCCCAATGGCGAGGAGGTCCTCTTTTGCGCCGCTACCGTGGGAAATCCCCACTGTGTGGTCTTGCTGGATGCACCCCCTACTCAGGAATTGGCATTGCGGCTGGGACCCATTCTGGAATCCCACCCGCTCTTCCCCCATCGCACGAATGTACAGTTCATCCATGTACTGGACGAACACACGCTCCAGGCGGAGATCTACGAACGCGGCGCGGGATACACTCTCGCTAGCGGCACTAGCTCCACCGCCTGCGCTGCAGTCGCAGTCAAGACCGGTCGCTGCAAATCCCCCGTGACCGTCAAGATGCCCGGCGGGGATCTCGTGATCTCCCTGACGCCGGATTTCCTCTCCACCCTCACTGGTCCCGTGGCACGCGTCTATGACGCCATTTTGGCTTAACGCCGAAGGCCTCTGACTACGGAAGGAAAATCGAAAGGACGGTGACTGCGCCCCCGCGCCCCCGCTTAACCCCTTCCGCCTATCGACGGTACTAGCGCGTTAATTCGGGCGCGCTTAGCGCAATCGCCGGTTTTCCCGGCGATGGGTTTCGCCACGCGAAACCCTGGCCTAACTTCCTCCTTCCTCCTTCCTCCTTTTTATGAAATTTATCGGTCCTCATCTTTCGATTGCGGGGGGGCTTGCGTTGTCGGTGGATCGTGCGGTGGAGTGCGGCGCCACGGGCTTTGCGATCTTCACGAAGAACCAGCGCCAGTGGAGTGCGCCGCCCATCTCCGAAGCGGAGTCCACGGCATTCCGTGAGGCCATTGCGCGGGCGGGGATTCCCGCGGAGGCGATCCTCCCTCACGATTCCTACCTCATCAATCTGGGAAATCCCTCCGCCGAAAAACGCGCGGCGGCCACGAAGGCCTTTGCTGCTGAACTGCAGCGCGTGGAGGTCCTGGGATTGCGGATGCTGAATTTCCATCCGGGAAATGCGTTGGATGGTGATCGTGGCGAGGCGTTGGCGCATATCGCGGAGTGTGTGCGTCAGGCGCTGGACCAAACGGAAAGCGCGGTGGCGGTCATCGAAAATACGGCGGGGCAGGGCAGTACCCTCGGAAATACCCTGGAGGAACTTCAGATTCTGCTGGAGAAGATAGATTGCCCCCAACGCACCGGAATCTGCATCGATACCTGTCATGCCTACGCCGCGGGCATCGATCTCTCCACCGCCGAAGGACTGGCGGCCTTCTGGGAGGAATTCCAGCAACGCATCGGATTGGAGATGCTCCGGGGAATGCACTGGAACGACACCAAGTCCGCCCTGGGCTCTCATTTGGATCGACATGCGCCCATCGGTGATGGCAATCTTGGCTGGGAGACCTTCCTGCGATTGGCGAAAGATCCCCGTCTGGATGGCCGTCCCATGATCCTGGAGACGCCGGACAGCGCCCTCTGGCCACAGGAGACCGCACGCCTTCTGGCCGCCTCCCGCGGCGAGGAATAAACTCTCTCTACCCCTTTTTTTTCTTTCTCACGCGCATGGCGACCGCAAATGGCCTGCTGGTGCGTGCAATTCAACGAACAACTGAGGAATTTGGAAACAATGGAACTTCCCTTGAATGTGGATTTGAAGAACAAGGTCGCCGTGGTCACGGGTGCCGGTGGCGTGCTGTGCAGCATCATGGCCCAGGCGGTGGCTGGCTGCGGCGCCAAGGTCGCCGTGCTGGATCTGAAGGCGGAGGCCGCACAGGCCTGTGCTGACGCCATCAAGGCGCAGGGCGGCGAGGCCATCGCCGTCGTGGCGAATGTGCTGGAGAAGGCCTCTTTGGAGGAGGCCCACAAGAAGGTCCTGGAGACCTACGGTCCCGTGGATATCCTGATCAATGGCGCCGGCGGCAACAACCCCAAGGGCACCACCGCCCGCGAATTCGCCACCAAGGAGGATGTCACCAATCCCGAGGAAGGAAAGTTCAATTTCTTCAACCTGGATCCCGCCGGCATCTCCTTCGTCTTCAATCTGAACTTCATCGGCACGCTCCTGCCCACGCAGGTCTTCTGCGCCGACATGGTCCAGAAGGGACACGGCACCATCCTGAATATCTCCTCCATGAACGCCTTCCGCCCCCTGACCAAGATCCCCGCTTACTCCGGCGCAAAGGCCGCTGTCAGCAATTTCACGCAGTGGCTGGCTACCCACCTGTCCAAGGTCGGCGTCCGCGTCAACGCCATCGCTCCCGGATTCTTCGTCACGAACCAGAACCGCGCGATGCTCACCAATCCCGATGGATCCCTCACTCCCCGCGGCGAGACTATCCTTAAGCATACCCCCATGGGACGCTTCGGAACCCCCGAAGACCTCCTGGGCGCCGTCCTCTGGCTCCTCGATGACAAGGCCGCTGGCTTCGTGAACGGCACCGTGATCCCCATCGATGGCGGATTCGCTGCCTTCTCCGGAGTGTAAGCACCACCACACGACAACCCCCTCCGACAAATCCAACAGCATTTCTTTTGGGAAATTTGACGGAGGCAACTTGAAAACCTAAAACGCGAGGCTACAGTATGCCTCGCGTCAAGACTTCAAGCAGTCAAGACCATTCAGTGGACCTGTAGCTCAATTGGATAGAGCGTCTGGCTACGGACCAGAAGGTTGGGGATTCGAGCTCCTCCAGGTTCACCATTACCACTTTCCCCAAAGGCGGGGTAGCTC
>CAZMWS010000077.1:2910-8948 GCA_964570085.1 uncultured Lentisphaeraceae bacterium
CCATTTTATAAACGCAAAAGGCGGAGTGCACAAGCACCCCGCCTTTTGCGTTATAATAATGCCCCGGCGTAGCCGAAGTCCGGGCTAATTCCTTATAGCAATGCCCCGGCGTTTGGCCGAAGCATGACACAAGATGTCCGAGACAAATGCTCAGTTTGTTTCGGTTTTGGATGTTTTATCATTAATTATGCCTTCAGCTTCGTCAATGCATTCAATGACATTGTAGCCTTCTATTTTGTCAGAGAATTTTGTTGCCGCTTTTCGCATTGCGTCAGTGAAGTCTTTATTTTTGAGGTTTTTAGCTACACTTGAGGCTATGACCGACATCCAGACTAACTGTTCTGGGGTGCAATCATTTTCAATGAATTTCACAGTATCTGATAGATTTTGTGAGAGAAGTTGAATAGCCTCAACAAAAGGAGGTGTTTCATCCCATTCCGGAAGTTCCGGGGAGACTTTTTTCTGTTCCTCAACCAGTCGAGGGTATTCTGTTAGTAGATGATTCATCTTCTGCCTCCTGCATTTTGATTTGAGTCGGGGAAAACTGTTGCTATTTTCCCATTTGTCTTAATCACGCCAACACGCACTCCTTTGTAGGTTCCAAATACGGGAACACCATTAGGGCTGTGTCTGTTGCACTTTAAACCGACTATTTGTTCACCTGCTCTTCGAATGTCTTTTTCCGTCCAGCTTTTTGGAAACCAAGACTGGGCCGTTCCTTTCTGTTTTAAAGGAGATTTATGTCTTGGAACATATCCAACTCGGACACCGTTCGGGTATGTCTTTACAATTCTGTACTCAATATGATACCGATCAAGAAGTTCAAGTCCTTTCTGGCCGTGTCCGCCGGAGCGAAGGCGTAGTCTTATTTTGACTTTTCCATTGGCTCTGATTTGTTCTCTTGTAAAAGTTCCTTCGTTGGAATGAACCACAGCAAAGTCACTTACTTTACGCCCGCTTCCTGCAGTGTTAAGATATCGACCACTTCTAGTTGTGCCCATTGGATTTTCCTCCTTTTTTCAGGGTGATCCAATCGGGATAGCAGATGAGGCACGTCTCTTTTGCGAAGCGATTCAGAAGCTTTTGGGGGAGGGAACCATAGATGAGGACGACAATAGGTTGAAGTGTTTCAAGCATGGATTCAAAGCCTGCCTCCATGTGGTACAGGGCTTCCTTGCTTGAAATGCAACCGTATGTTCCGACTGACACGATACTATGCTTCGGAACTCCAAGAAACGCGAACTTTTCTGGAAAGTACTTGGTTGTGTAGCTTCTCTCATCTCCCCAGCGAACATTGGGATAAACACGGATTCCTTGATGTTGGAAAAAGTGGCCTAGTGCGTGATTACGGTAGACGTTTGTTATTTGGGCAATAAGGGGCATGTCCCAATAGACAGAACAATCGGGTGTTACCAAGCCTCCTTTGAAGCGCCTGAGATCTTGAACAAAGTTAGAAGACGAAATGAGAATTTCACGGAATTTTGTGTCGTGCTCGTAGAAGACCACAGTTTCTGAGAAATCAGTGGATTTATTTCTCTGGGAAAAAGGGATCATTCCCGTGGGAACTATGGTCTCCTGTGGGGGCGCAATAATGGGGATTTCTAGGATCCCATCAAAGAGTGCAGTTTCAACCAATTCGGCGTTCATGCCATCGTCAATGATGGCTTTCCTTATGGAACATGCCATGCATATTCTCCTCCCGGGATTCCGGGCTGATTTTGAGAGCTAATTTGAGACAATTCATCTCAAGAAGCTTGACAATTATGGAGAACATGCTATCTTTCGCGTCAGTTTCACGGGACGTTGCGAAAGCAGGTTCCCCCTAGGCGTGCTACAGGCTGCTGCAAACAGTTTGTGTGTGCGCCTTTTTTGTGCCAAAGCTATTGAGGAAGATTAAGATGGTTTTGAGGGGAATTATTGTTTGTGCATCACCTCCGATGATTTTTGTGCAAAGGTTATAGAACGGAGTGGAAACTTACGATTTGATATTGTCAAGAAGAGTGATGTTTCTTGAGGTTCTTGGTAAGGTCTTTATGTTTATTGTGTAAGATCCCTTTTCGTGGGCCAGTGTTTTTTTTTTTCTACTGGTCAAAATGCCGTTTGCATGCTGGATTGAATATCTAGACATAAAATGCATCCGGAATAGAAGAACGATTGAGTGGAGGTCTTATGAAAATTTCTTTCTTATATTTTCAATGATCCTTCGTTCTTTTTTATTGTGTATCATCTTCATTGCTCTTACTATATTTCTTTGATTCACAGGGTCAAGCTATTTTCCTACTTCTTTTGAGGAAATATTTGAAACTTTTTAAATGTATTCATTTGAGAATTTTCGCTTCATATTTTTAATTGTATTTTTTTTCTCACGGAAAGTGTTAGAAAAACTAGCTAAAAGCGCAGCTATTTGGTGGTATGAGCAATTATTCCAGATTTGGTGAGGGAAATAAGAGGTATGAGGCATTTCTAGATGTTGGTAATATCTGGAATAGGGGAAGTCCTATGGATGGGTTATTGTGAACTTCCAGTGTAGGGGAAATGGGGGTTTCGGCACAATCTCATTCATCGTATACAGTATTCGCACTATGAAGCTATACGTACTCCGCTGGAATCCGTTGATCTCGTCTTTCAAGGACGAGCATTTTCGCAGTTTTCTGGGGCGCCTGGGTCGGAGGGGCTGTCCGGGGCTGGACATGGACTGGAGCATCTATGATCCGGAGCAGCTGGAGGTAGGCGACTGGTTCATCTTCTGTCGTGTGGGCACGGAGCATGATGGCATTGTGGGATTGGGGACATTTTCCTCGGTGCCGTATCCCGGGGGTTCTTGGCGTCGTGACGGCAAGATCATCATGTATGCCGATATGCAGTTCCTGCTGCTCCAGGAGAATCGGGACACGGGTTTATGGACTGCGGAGACGTTGGAGAAGGAGTTCCCGGAGATTGGGTGGCATGGTGGCCATGCGGGCGTGCCGTTGCCACCGGAGGTATCGGAGCGTCTGGCGATCTGGCTGGCGCGGGATATCGCGGGGATGCCTGTGGAGAATACTTTGTCGCTTGCGTTGTGTCGTGAGGAGGGCGGGCGGTTCGGCATGGTCTGCGCGATGTTGTCCAGGCTATGTCCGGAGTTGTTGTCGCATGCGGAGGAGACCCAGGAGCCCCGAGATGCCATGGAGGAGGACTTCATGCCGCAATTTGGAGACGAGCTATCCGTGGATTGGGCGCGCTGGAAGGATGGTTCAGATCCGAAGGAGTGCGTGCGGTTTTTGAAGTGGGAGGACATCCTTCCCTGCGATCCCAGCGGGATCGTCAATCTCCTTTTTGCCAAGAAGCGACTCTCTCTGAAGTCGAAATTCCAGCAGTTGCGGCACTTCGAGGAGAAATTCGATGGCGAGCTCTCGGACTACTACGAGAAAACCCGAAACGCTAGCCGTTTTGCCCTCCTCGTCAAGGACTTCAAGAAGACTCTCGCTTTCTTCCAGGAGGAGTGCGATGGCGAGACCCTGGTGGATACCCGTGGGACTTGGGATCGCCTGGCGAAGGCATACCCTCATTGGGAGCTCATCGAGGCCATTGCCCTATGCATGAGGCGCTACCCTGAGGAGTCCGAGAAGTACAATCTTCGGGATTATCTGGAAGGCGCAATTGGCATGCTCCCCCGAGAGGAATGGGGATGGCTCGAATACGACGAGGAGGACGACGAGAGACAGTCCAAAGACTGACCGCCTCCCTCCCCCCTTTACCCTGAAATCCTCGCGTACATCCGCCAAAGCTTTCTTCAAAAAAGATAGGTTTGTGGCAAAAGTTATCTTTTAAAAAGTTAGGTTTGTGGCAAAAGTTATCTTTTAAAAAGATAGGTTTCTTGTTTAATTTGCCTTTTGGGGGGTAGATTATAGGTGGTTTGCAACAGGAGGAGTGTGATATGAAGAGAGTGTTATCGCGAATCATGGAGGAGTTTCGGAGTTGGGAGCTTCCTCGGTTAGCGCCTCGTGACGCCTTTTTCCCCATTGTGCCGGGGAAGGCGACAGTGATCACGGGCATGCGGCGTTCTGGGAAGACCTCGCTGTGTTACCAGAAGATGGGCGAACTTGTGGCGCAGGGGGTGTCCCGGGATCGTATCGTCTACCTCAACTTTGACGATGACCGCCTTATGCGCTTTACATCCGACGACTTCCAGAGCATTTTGGATGTCTATTATGGCGAGTTTCCGCAGAATTGCGACTGTCTGTGCTATTTTTTCCTTGATGAGATCCAGAATGTCCCGGGTTGGGAGCATTTTGTGCGGCGTTTGATAGACCGTGAGAAGGTGCAGGTGATTCTCACGGGGTCCTCCTCGAAGTTGTTGTCCAGTGAGATCGCGACTTGCATGCGCGGGCGTGCCGTGCGGAGCGTGGTGTATCCCTATTCCTTTGGGGAGTTTCTATTGTCCGAGGGTACTTTCCGGGAGTTGCCGAAGCGGTTGTCGGATCACCAAATCGCGCTTTTGCGTGGGGCGCTACGGCGGTATTTCACGGTGGGCGGATTTCCCGAAGTGCAGGGTGTGGATGACAGGACTCGCTTCGCCATCCTACAGGAATACATCAATCTCGTGATGTTCGACGATGTCGTGGAGAGATACAACGTCTCCAATGTCCAGGTGCTACGGCATCTGATGGATATGGTGTTGAATAATCCTTCTCAAAAATTCAGTGTCAGCGGATTTCATAAGGAGATGCAGGGGCAACTGGGGTTGAAGTGCGGCCTCTCTACCCTGTACGACTTCTTGAAATACTTGGAGGATGCCTATCTCCTGTTTCCGTTGAGGCTTTACACGCGTTCTGTCAAGAAGGCACAGGTGAATCCCGCGAAAATCTACTTGATCGATATGGGGTTGGTGCGCGCGGCATCTCGCGATCCCGATGCCAATCGCGGACATCTGCTGGAGAATATGGTCTTTCTGCAGATGCGGCGCGAGGGCTGGGAAATGGGCTATGTGGTCACGGATAAGGGCAACTACGAGGTAGACTTCTACGCCATGCACCCCGTAAATAAACGTCGACGCCTGGTGCAGGTGAGCTACGAAATGCCGTCCGCCGAGACGCTGGAACGGGAGGTCCGTGCATTGATGCAGGCGGGCGAGGAGCTGAATGTCCAGGAAAAGATCATTGTCACTTGGGATGATGAAGCCGAACTGGATAGTGGTATCTTTGTTATCCCCGCCTGGCGGTTCCTGTTGGGGATGGAGTAGGGCGGAGAAGGCCGGGGGGTGATAGGGCAGGAACAACCAAGGGACGGAGGGGCCTCATGGCCCCCCGTCCCCCCCCAAAAAAAAGCCTTCCCCTACCCAAGTGGTGGTACGCCGCAATGGTGTGGGCCAAGGGACGATACTGATACCGCCGGTGTACTGGCGGAAGGGCGCCTGCGGCGCCTTATAACTAGTCGCTAGTTGCTAGCCACTAGGTATTTGCGGGCGCGGTTACGCTGTTACGTGCCCGTTTGGGTGTTTATCCGGCGGAGGGTTCCTGGGCGTTGTTTTGTCCGATGGCATTCCGCAGGCATTCGGCCTCTTGTCGGATGGCGTCCTGGAGGCGATCCAGGAGTTTCTGGCGTAGCGCGGGCCTGTTTTTGCAGAGTTGGTAGAGTCCCGCGGCCTGTTCCATGCATTGGAGGAGCGGGAGTTCTTCCTGTCGGAGAGTCTCCTGTCGTGTGAGGGGCGTAGTGGCGAGGGGGTCTGCCTTTCGGGCGAGCGCCACGCGGTCGTATTCGCCATTTAGGAAGTGTTGGATGCGCCGGATGAATTTTGTGCGGCAGCGCAGGGTGTGTCCCGCCTCCCATTTTCGGAGAGTGGAGCCCTCCACGTGGATGAGCTCGCCGAGTTCGTCTAACGTCAGGCCCAGGTCCTCTCTTCGGGCACGCAGTCGTTGGCGAAAGGACTCCGTGAATTCTCCGTCGAATGGTGGGGTGTTGGTTTTTGGGGTGGAATTTTCTTGGGACATGGTGGCTCCGGGGTCAAGGGGGTGGATTGCCTGGTAAAGGCCCGGCGAATCCTCGTCCGCCGGGAAAAG
>CAZMWS010000078.1:0-8839 GCA_964570085.1 uncultured Lentisphaeraceae bacterium
AGGGACAGGATGTCTCCAAGTATTGGTACGACTTCCACTACCGCCTGGCACTGGCGTTCTCCCCCCTGGCATTCCTCCTCATGGGAATCCCCTTCGGCATCCGAAACCGCCGCAGCGAGGCCGCCAGCGGATTGGTCATCTGCCTGGCATTGGCACTCGTCTACTACGGCGTCCTCCTCCTCTGCGACAGCCTCGTAAAACATCCGGAACTCCACCCGGAATACCTCATCTGGCTGCCGAATCTCCTCTATCAGATCGGAGGACTCTTCGCCCTCGCACGACTCGCCCGACACTAGGTCACCACCGCACTATCTCCGTATACGTATATCCCCATGAGACAGCTCCTCCTCCTCGCCGCGCTCCTCCCCGCGCTCCTGCTGCAGGCGCTCACCTGGACCGACTCCGATCTCGGATTCCTAAACGAGACCGCCATCCGGCAGGCCGCCGCCGATGCCACACTCCAGAAGTATCCCGATGCGGACACCATCCTTTTGGACGAAGAGGCGCGCCTGGAATACCAGCCCGATGGCTCCTACGTTCAGGTCTGCGACACCGCCAAGAAGATCATGACCCTGGCCGGCGTGGAATCCAGCCGCGAGCTCCAGAGCTACTACGACGCAAAGTATAGCCGCGCGAAGATCTCCCTGGTCCAAATCCTCCGGGGCAGCGAGACCATCCCCCTGGATCTGGCCGCCTGCACCCAGGAGATGACCGAAAACAGCCAGATGGGCAGCAATATCTATGATCCCGACCACCGCGTCATCAAAGTCACCGTTGCCGGCTTGAAGCCCGGCGATGTGCTGCGCGCTGTCTACGTGGACGAAATCCAGAAGCCCCGGGTGCCCGACTCCTTCAGCCAGAGCTTCCTGCTGGAGCAGGATCAGCCCATCCTCCACACACGCATACAGGTCCAGGCCCCCGCGTCCCTCCCCTTGAAATCCATGATCGTGAAGGACGCCCAGGGGAAGGCACCCGTCTTCCAGCAGACCGAGCACTCCGGCGGCATCCTCTACTGCTGGGAAACCGCCGAGCCCGTCCCGCAGTATTTCCCCGAGCCCGGAATGCCCTCCGGAGTCGCCGGTCGCCAGCGAGTCCTCATGAGCACCTTCGAATCCTGGGCGCAGGTCTCCCAGTGGTACAACAACCTCTGCCAGCCCCGACTGGTCCCCGACCAGAACATCCGCGATGGCGTGGAGGCCCTCTTGCGTGGAATTGACGACCCGAAAGAGAAGGTCCTGGCACTCTACAACTTCGTCTCCCAGAAGGTCCGCTACATGGGCCTGACCCTGGAAGACAGCGCCCCCGGATACGAGCCCCACGATGTCACCTTCACCTACGCGCAGCGCGCCGGCGTCTGCCGCGACATGGCCGCGCTGCTGGTCTCCATGCTCCAGGTGGCAGGCTTCGAATCCCACCCCGCACTCATCCACGTGGGATATCCCAAGGACGAAGAGGTCCCGCAGCCCTTCTTCAACCACGCCATCACCGCCGTGAAACTCCCCGGTGACGAAGCATGGACCCTCCTGGATCCCACCGCCTCCAACGCAAAGGATCCCTTCCCCGCCTATCTCTCCGATACCAGCTACCTGGTGGCCACCCCCGAGGGCGATCCCCTCCGCCGCGCGGCCGTCACCCCCTGCGACCGCAACCAGACCGCCATCCAGACGGTGGCGAAGCTCTCCCCCGAGGGCGATCTCTCCGTCCGCGCAAAGATCCTCTTCCAGGGCCTCGCCGACCAGGCATACCGGAACTTCTTCCTGGATTGCCCCCCCGAACAGCGCCGACTCTTCTTCCAGACGCAGATCTCAAAGGTCCTTCCTGGCGCCACCCTGGAATCCCTGGAAATCCTCCCCGAGGACCTCATGGATCTCTCCCATGTCCTGGAAGCGCGATTCTCCTGCAAGGCGCCACAGGCGCTCGTCGCCGGACGCTCCGCAAAGGATGGCGCGCCCGATCTGGCCCCCGGCGCCACCGCAATGCTGGCACTGCCGCGCTTCTCGAAGGTCATCGGACTCAATCTGCTGCCCTTCGGCCAGGCCACGCTGGACAAGCGGCGCTTCCCCCTGGAGACCTCCTGCGCCGCCTCCGTCGCCGAGGAACTCCTGGTAGACCTGCCCGATGGCGTCGAAATCCTCTCCGCCCCGAAATACACCGATCTGGACGACGAGTCCTTCTGCCTCAAACGCACCCTGGATACCCTCCCCGGACGCCTCCACTACCGGGGCTTCTACGCCAACAAGGCAGTCCGCTTCTCCCCCGAGCAATACGACCGGATGAAGCGCGCCCTGGCAGTCCGTGATGCCGAAGACCGCAAGATGGCGATCCTCCGCTTCCAGGAGACCGCCCCCGAAGCCACCGCAAAGGACTCCGCCGAACAGCAGGAGCAAGCGGACCTCGACATCTTGGAGCGGAAGACCGTGGTGCAGGTGCTCTCGCCCTCCAGCTGGACCGTGGAGACCTCCATGAAATACAAGGTCCTCACCTACGCCGGCATCCAGTCCGCCGACATCTCCATCCCCTTCAATCCCGCCTGGGAGGAAATCGAGGTGCTCCTGGCGCGCGTGACCACCGACGGCAAGACCCAGGATGCCCCGAAGGAAAACCAGAATCTCATGGACGCCAGCTGGGCCGCCTCCGCCCCCCGCTATCCCGCCGGAAAGATCCTGGTGTTGAGCCTGCCTGGCGTGGAGGTGGGCAGCGAAGTGGAGGTCCAGATTCGCCGCACCCTGAAAAACCGCCCCTTTTTCCGCTACGCCGAGACCCTCCGCGATGACGACCCCATCCGCCTGTGGAGCCTGGACATCCTGGCGCCGAAGGAAATCGCCGTCAAGCCCAAGTATCTGCCCAACGGCTGGCTGGATCTCCCCCAGGACACAAAGGATCCCGTGAAGGTCGACCAGCGGAAATACTCCCTGCCCGGCGATATGGTCCGCTATAGCCTGGTGGCACAGAATCTCCCCGCCATCCACCAAGAGAGCTCCCGCCCACCCGAATACGCCTATCTGCCCACCGTGGTGGTGGATGCCGGCGACTGGGGCGACTACGCGAAGTCCCTCTCCCGCATGGTGGATGCCCTGGGCGACGGCGGCGACGCCATCCAAGCCTTGGTGGCGCCCCTCCTGGAGCTCTCTCCCGAAGACCGCCTGGTGGAGATCCGCCTCTGGATGGAGAAGAACATCCGCCAGAGCGGCCCCGCACACTACGCACTCCCCCTCTCCTGCCTCTCCACACCCGAAATCACCGCCCGCGACGGATACGGCAATAGCGCCGACCGCGCCATCCTCTACCGAGCACTCCTGAAGGCCGCCGGCTTCGAACCACGGCTCTACCTGGCAAGCGATACACCCCAATACAAGGAACTCCAACTCTTCTACCGGGAATTCCCCAATGCCGCACTCTTCTCGCAGTGGTTGGTCTCCGTCACCCTAAACAAAGAGGAGATCTGGTTCAACGACCAGAGCCAGTATTCCCAGTTCGGCACCAGCCGATACGACCACGGAATCCTCCTGGCACTGGACGGCGGATCCCTCCGCACCATGAATCTTCCCCAGGACTACCAGGACCGCTCTCGCTGCCACTGGACCCTGAAGGTGGCCGATGACGGCTCCGCTGACCTCACCGTGGAAGAGACCATCCAGGGCAGCCGCTTCGGCACCCTCAAGCGATACTACCAGTGGCTCACCCCCGAAGAACGCCGCCGGCACTACGTCCAGCTGATCAGCGATATCGCGCAAGACGCCACACCCGTCACGCCCGACCTGACCACCGACTTCCAGCACTACCCGGGAACCATCTCCTACACCGTGAAACTGGCAAAATGCGCCGTCCTGGAAGACGACTTCTGCTATCTGCGGCTCCCCGTCAATCTGGCATCACCACTGGCCGCCGCACGGGATCCCCGCGAATTCCACCCGCTCTACCGCTCACGCTTCCAGCAGAGCACCATCGTCCTCGACGTGGAATTGCCCACACAGTACCGCAATGTGGTGCTGAAGCCCGCGCGCTTCGCCTGGAAGGCGCCCGATGGCACCGGCAGCATCCTCTGGCAAAGCGAGGGCCGCGAGCCCGCCGCCAATGCCCCCAGAAAAATCACCTTCACCTACGAATGCCAGCTGGCGCCCGGAGTCACCCCACTGAGGCTCTATCCGCAGTACCAGGAGGCCTACCGCAGGCTCCTCCATCCCGACGCCACTACACTCCTTCTGGCAAAGTAGCGCCACTCACCACACACCCCTACGCCGCGGCATCCCCCCTACCGCCACGGCTAGCATAACTCACTCCCGCGCCGCCACACGACGGATTCCGCCGACGCGCCCCGCGGCGCCCCGATCATGCCTTTCCTCGAACACTGCTCATACCGCACACCCGTCCATCTGGGACGGCACTTCCAGACCATCTACCCGAGCTTCTTCTCCAAGGCCCCCGATGCCAACTACCAGCGGGAGAAGCTGTCCCTGGACGACGGAGACTTCCTCTATTTGGACTGGGCGCCCGTTGACACGCCATCCGACCAGCTGCTGATCATCTGTCACGGCCTCTGCGGAAGCACCCACCGGCACTACTGCCTCAGTATGGTCCACGCCTTCCGCCAGAAGGGCATCCCCTGCCTGGCATGGAACTACCGCGGCACCGGACAGGTGGAGAACCAGACCAGCCGCATCACCTGCAATAACTCCACCGACGACCTGCACCGCGTGGTCCTCCACGCCATCGAGAAGGGCTACAAGCGGATCTATCTCTCCGGCTTCTCCATGGGCGGAAATCTGGTCATGCTCTACTTGGGCCGCGAACGAAAGATCCTTCCCCCCGAGGTAAAGGGCGGCATCGCCATCTGCGCCCCCATCGACAGCTCCGCCTCCATCGACGCAACCCACAAGGCGCTCTTCGGCATCTACGAGCAACACTTCCTCAAGAAAATGAAGCAGCGGATCCTCTCCGTGGCAAATCTCTACCCCGGATTCGACTTCACCAATACCATGAAGGCGCACTCCTTCCGGGAATTCGACAACGCCTTCACCGCCCCCACACAGGGATTCAAGGACGCCGAGGACTACTACAATACCTCCAGCGCAATCCCCTATCTCTCCCAAATCGACCGCCCCACCCTCCTCCTCAATCCCCGGAACGACCCGCTTCTCACCCCCAGGTGCTATCCGAAACAGGCCGCCAAAGACAGCCAGTTCTTCTATCTGGAAATCCCCCACGACGGCGGACATTGCGGATTCCTCACCAAGAAGGGCCGGGAGTGGTGGCCCGCCGAAAGAGCTCTACAGTTTACATTGGAAAAACTCCAGTAACCTCCGTAAAGTAAAGTACAGAGCGAAACACACTGCTTCCCGCATTTTTCTAGAAGCCCCGGAAGGCAACCTGCCCCCCGGAACAATCCACCCGTCACCCAAAGGAGGCCCCAATATGTCCATTCTGACCATCGCACGCGAACACGGCGCCTGGACCACGGCAGCAGCCGAACAGCTCGCCAAGGAGCTGAACGCCACCATCCTGGGGAAGGAGGAGCTGGAGAAGCGCCTCCAAGACGCCGGAATGCAATCGAAGCTCTTCCAGCGCTACGACGAGCGGAAGCCCGGATTCTTCTCCTCCTTCTCCCCCGACCAGGACGTCTATCTGCTCTACCTCAAGACCGTCCTCCTCCAGGCCGCCTCCCAGGGAAATGTCATCATCCTGGGACGCTGCTCCCACCTGTTGCTGGGAGATCTCCCGAATTGCCTCCGGCTCCGACTGGTGGCCCCCGAAGAACACCGCATCCAGAATCTCCAGGAGGAGTTCGGATACGACCACGAGACCGCCAACCGCGTCCTCCACAAGTGCGACGCCGACCGCGCGGGATTCTGCCACTTCCACTTCAACGAAGAGTGGGCGGATACCTCCCTCTACGACCTGACCATCAATACCGCCAGCCTCAAGACCGAGCAGCTCATTGAGCTGGTGAAATTCCAGCTGGGGGCCCGCATCACTTCCGAGCGCGAGGAGGCCGCCGCCCAGCTGATCAAGAACCGCCTGCTTGCCCAGAAGGTGGCCGCCGCGCTTCTGGTGGAGCAGCGACTCTCCCTGGCATTCTTGGATGTACAGGCAGATGCCACCGGACGCATCACCCTCCTGGGAGCCACCACCACCCCCGCCGCCGCCATGCAGGCCGCCGAGGCCGCCAAGGCGGTCCCCGGAGTCACCGAGGTCTCCAACCAGATCCGGGTCGCCCTGGAGATGGTCCAGAATCCCCACCGGATCTAACCCATGGACTTTCTGGATCTGCAGGGGAAGGCCATCCTGGTGGCCGGCGTGGCAAACCGCCGAAGCATCGCCTGGCACGCCGCCCGACGTCTGACGGAGGCCGGCGCACGCGTCCTGTATCTCTTCCGCGACGCGGCGCTGCTGGAAAAGAACCGCCCGCTGATCGGCGACGACGCACCCGCCTTCCCCTGCAATCTGGAAAACGACGACGAACTGGAGGGCATGGCGCACTGGGTCCAATCCCAGACGCCACAGCTAGACGGAATCCTCCACTGCGTGGCGTATGCTAACTACTCCAAGGGCATACAGCCCTTCCACCGCATCGCCAAGGAGGACTTCCTCCAGGCCATGGACATCAGTTGCTTCTCGCTCGTGAAGCTCTGCCAGTCCCTGGAGGCGCTCCTTGCCCCCAATGCCTCAGTAGTCACCATGTCCATCTCCTCCACCCGCATGGCGGCGGAGAGCTACGGCTACATGGGACCCGTGAAGGCAGCCTTAGATTCGACGGTGGTCTTCCTGGCGAAATCCCTCACGGCCACCGTCTCCCCAGACATCCGCGTCAATGCGGTGGGCGCTGGCCCCCTGAAGACCAGCGCCTCCGCCGGAATTCCCGGATACATAGACGCGTATCTCTTTGCCGAAAAGTCCACCCTCCGACACCGCGCCCTGGAAACCCAGGAGGCCGCCGATACCGCGGTCTTCCTGCTGAGCCCACGCTCCAGCGGCATCAACGCACAGACCCTGGTGGTGGACGCCGGAATGGCCTGCAACTTCTTCGACCGGGAAAACCTGCGACCCTGACACACCGTCAGGACGCGCCCCCTCTCCCGAATCCCCCCGAAAGCAACCCAAGAACGCCTCCCGCGTACGCGCCGCACTCGCGCGCGCACGCCCGCACGCATCCCTCGAAAGCACAACCGTTCCCATGGAACAGCTCCCCTCCCTCGACGAAATCCGCGGACTCTACCGCGACTACATGGTCCCCACCTACAACTTCTCCTCCCCCGTCATGGTGCGCGGCGAGGGTTCCCGCCTCTGGGACTTGGAAGGGAAGCGATACCTGGATTTCACCACCGGCATCAGCGTCTGCAGCCTGGGACACTGCCACCCCCGCGTCTCCCAAGCCATCGCCCGCCAGGCGACGACTCTGATGCACTGCTCCAATGTCTTCTGCAACGCCAACGCCCCGCGTCTGGCCAAGAAGCTCTCTGATGGCGGCATCCAGGGAAAGGTCTTCTTCGCCAACTCCGGCGCCGAGGCCAACGAGGGCATGATCAAGACCGCACGCCTCTGGGGAAATGCCCACGGCGGCAAAAACGAAATCATCGTCTTCCACACCTCCTTCCACGGCCGCACGCTGGCGACGCTCGCCGCTACCGGACAGCCCGTCTTCCGCGACGGCATGGCACCCGATATGCCCGGATTCGTCACCGTCCCCTATAACGACCTGGATGCCGTGAAGGCCGCCGTCTCCGACAAGACCTGCGCCATCTTCCTGGAACCCGTCCAGGCCGAGGGCGGTGTCTTCCCCGCCACACAGGAATTCCTCCAGGGACTGCGCGCACTCTGCGACGAAAAAGGCCTTCTGCTGCTGCTGGACGAAGTCCAGACCGGCATGGGCCGCACCGGAAGCCTCTTCTGCTTCCAGCAATACGGCATCCGCCCCGATGCCTTCTCCACCGCAAAGGCCCTCGGAAACGGAATCCCGCTAGCGTGCTTCCAGCTCTCCCAGGAACTGGCCGCCCTCCATAAACCCGGACTCACCCACGGCTCCACCTTCGGCGGAAATCCCCTCTCCACTGCCGCCGGTCTGGCTGTCATGGAGGCCTTCGAGACCGAGGGCATCCTGGAGAATGTCCAGCGACAGGGAAAGAAGCTCCGCGCCGGCCTGGAGGCCCTCCGCGCAAAGCACCCCGCCATCAAAGATGTCCGCGGAATGGGACTGCTCCTGGGCGTCCAGCTGGACGAGGCACTCCCCGCAGTGGTCGCCGCCTGCCGTGAGAAGGGGCTACTGACCCTCACCGCCGGAAAGGGCGTCCTGCGACTGCTTCCCTGCCTCAAGGTCACCGACGCCGAAATCCAGGAGGCCCTGGATATCCTCGACCAGGCAATCCCCTGAGCATACCCCTCCCAAGCACTCTCCCGCCCTCAAAACGCCGTCACACAGGAAACTCCACCGCTTGACCACCTAGGACACGAACACCATGATCCAGAGAATCCTCTTCGCACTGCTCCTCTGCCTCCTCATCGCGCCCATGAAAGCAGAAACCGTCCGACACTACGATTCCTCCGGACGATACACCGGACGCTCCGAAATCGACAGCAACGGAAACTCCCGCAACTACGACGCCTCCGGACGATACACCGGTCGCGCCGAAACCAGCAGCAGCGGCACCACTCGATACTACGATGCCTCCGGACGCTCCCAGGGACGCGCCGAGACCAATAGCAACGGCACAACCCGATACTACGATGCCTCCGGACGCTCCCAGGGACGCGCCGAGACCAATAAAAACGGCACTACACGGTACTACGATGCCTCCGGACGCTCCGATGGACGCTCCGAAACCAATAACTCCGGAAACACCCGGTA
>CAZMWS010000079.1:0-8764 GCA_964570085.1 uncultured Lentisphaeraceae bacterium
CAATACCTCTCATTATGAAGAAAACATCTAGACTCCTGGCATTCGCTCTTCTGGCGGTCGCCACTTGCGCCTGGGCCGCGGACAACTTCACCGTGAATGTGATGGTGGGCTCCGAGACGGAATCGCCCTCGCTGGTCTTTGGCGAGGCCGAGGAGGCATCCATCGTGCCCTTCCCGCCCTTCTCCGCCATGTTCGGCGTGAAGGATGTCTATCTTGCCAATCCCGCAAACCTCTCTGGCGACGAAGCCGCTGTCACCGGCGACATGGCGCGCCTGGGCACCGATCTTCGCACCGCCTCCGAGGACAACGCGTGGGTGCTGGTGGCCTCCACCGATGCCTCCCTCAAGCTGAACTCCGACTCCGAGGTCACGCTCTATCTCCAGAGCACTGCCGACGACGCCTCCGCCGAGCCTCAGGAGATCACCCTCTCCGCGGGAAATGCCTACAGCCTCTCCGCCAAGGCGGGCGTGAACTACACTCTCCGCAAGACCCGCTCCACCAGCGATGTCGCTATCACCCCCGCCGCCGATCCCGCAAACCAGGCGATCTTCCTGCAGCAGGACGAGACCTCCAAGAGCTATGTCTCCATGAAGGACGGCAAGGCCTCCTTCACCGGCCTCAACAACCTGACGCTCCAGGTGGTCACCGGCGACAAGGAGGTCACTCTTACCGATGGCACTACCTACTATCTGAATGACGGCACCACCTCCACCGATGCCCCCAATGCCGGATGGATCCTGAAGATTGCCACCGACACCGCGACCATCTCCTACAAGGATGCCACCGCGACCATCGCTTTCGCAGTTGAAGCCACTCACGAGATCACTCTCTCCATGACCGCTCTCGCCGGCGGATACAAGCCCGTCTCCACCACCCTCCTCGACGACTCCACCAAGCTCGCCGCCTTCGACTGGTTCATCCTCCGCGCCGGAACCCTCGATTTCGATGGCGATGGCGATGTTGATATGAACGACGCCATGTACCTCTATAATTACGTCAGCCAAGGTTGCCCCCCTGCAAATGCAGATTATTTCAGCATTGAGGAGCTGAAGCCCTTCGTGGAGAATGTCACCGACGACGATCTGCAGACAGCAATGGAGACCCTCCAGAGCCTGAATGAATAGCCGTTTCCCTAATCCTGCCGCGTATCCGAAGCGTGTGCCGAGTGCCGCGCCGACCGGATTCGCGGGCGGGAATTTTCTTTTTCTGATTGATTCAATTGTAGTCCCCTAACCCCGAGGAGAAACCCCATGATTTCCAATTTCACTGGAATCCTCCGCAAGAAGAGCACACTGGCGCTCTTCTGCTGTGTTTCGCTTCTGTTCGCCCAGAGCCTGCTGGCTAACTGGACTCTGGAGATGGTCTCCGGCTCCGTGCTCCCAAACGGAAACTTCCTGGAAGGAAAGTACGTCAAGGGAGTGTCTACCAAGGCCGGCGTCCAACTCTATATCACCACGGATGAAAATGCTGTTCAGCAGATTTCGACGCGGGTGACTTTGCCCGATTCTGCTAAATCCAAGTGGGTTCAAGATAATAACCCTGCTTGGGAGAACAAGTATGGCCAGAGCGCTACTAAAGGGGCCTCTGCCATCACTATGAATGTGAATGCCGGTGTTGGAGTGACCGCAGTCCCGGCTAATGTCAATCGCCAGTATCTCGGAGCGGTCTACTACACGGTTTCTGATGATATTAAAACCGTCCAGACCACTGCGGTGATGGTGCAGAAGAAGGGTGTTGAAACTACTAGTGACGTCATCCTCACCGGCCCCTCTGCCATATCTCTGGTGGACTCCTTCAACTTCACCGTGAAGGGCGGCTATGAGATGGTCGAGGACCAGGAGGACGGTCTGACCATCGCCGCCACAGACGAGCAGTTCGAGTGCACCGCCTGGGATGGCACGAATGTGGTGAGCTCCAGCGAGGTGGAGTTCTCCGCTGCTTCTCTCGCCGAGGGCTCCGAATCCGCCGGTACTGTCACTGTTGAGAAGGGGCAGATCCTCTTCACTCCCGCCGAGAATTTCAATGGCGAGGTGACGATCAAGGCCACCGCCAAGTCCACGAATGCGGATCTCTCCGAAGCCGCCCCCGTGGATGTCGAGGTGAAGATCACCGTGACGCCCGTGGATGACCCCGCCGAGCTCTATGTCTACGGCACTCCTGCTCTGAACTTCGTGGAAGGCCAGAAGGTGAGCGAGACCGATGGCCTCGAGCTCTGGTTCTACGAGAAGGAAGTGGATGCCGATGAGGCGAATCTGGCGGAGGAGGCCACCCTGGGACTCCTGAATGCCAACAAAACCTTTGCCTATCAGCTCGCCGTGAAGCTGGTCCAGGAGACCCCCGCGGGCGTCACTCCCGAGGACGGACGGGTCTACTACAAGGTGGACTTCTCTGGATGCGATACCGAGATCGCCTATACCAGTGTCTATCATCCCAATACCTCCAAGGACTTCCCTGCCAAGCTCTTCGTCACCGACGGTGGCGCTGACAAGCAGGAGGCCTTCCTGGAGACCACCGCGAAGGTGACCGATACCGATCGCCTGCCCGTCATCAATTCCGTGAATGTCGCTTCCATCTCCGGAAAGCTGGACGGCGCCGATGGCAAGTACACCATCCAGGCAGACTCCCAGTTCGAGATCACTGCCGAGGTGACCGACGCCGATGAGGAAGACGAGGCCACCTACGCCGTCGCTTACAAGTATTCCGATGACACCGAGGCCAGCGCTCCCTGGAAGAAGGGCGCGACCCTGAAGCCCGTGGTCACCGCCACCAGCAATGACCAGAGCGTGGTCTACGATGGCACCCTCGAGCTGACTGTCACCAACTCCGCACCCGTCGCCTCCGCTTCCTCCGGACGAATCTTCATCCTCCGCGGCGGCTCCAACTACACCGGCACCACCACGGTGACGCTCTCCGATGCCGATGGCGCCGCGGATCTCGTGATCCCCGAAACGGTCGCCCTCGAGGGCACCAGCGCCCTCACCGGCGAGGTGTCCATCACCTCCGTTGCAAAGGATGATGACGCCAACGCCCTCGTGGTCACCCTCAGCTATACGGTTCCCGAGGACCAGCGCGCCAGCGAGAACGACCTGGTCGGCACTGCCACCATCACCTTCGCTGACAAGGAGAACGAGCAGGTCTCCTACACGCTGACCATCGACTACAAGGAGAACCCGGTTCCCGTGGTGGTCCTGAAGGAGTCCTCCCTGGCGATTGACGAAGTGGACGAGGATGGCGTTGCCACGGTCTTCACCGTGGAGGTCACTGCCACCGACCAGGATGTCTATCCCGCCGGCGTCAAGAGCTGGAACATCACCGTTCCCGAAGGCTGGACCTACGAACTCGTGGAGACCACCGGCATCGGCACTGTGGACTCCGGAGTTGCCACCAGCACCGCGAAGTGGACGGTTACCACCGCCGGCTACGACACCATCGCCAATGGCGACGACGACCAGCGCACCAAGACCCTGGCCTCCCTCGTGAAGGTCACTGCAGTGGATGCCACCACGGATGGCGAGGGCTCCGCGGAGCTCACCGTCACCGTGACTGACGTGGATCGCGCTCCCAGCGCTCCCGCCACCGTCGATACCACTCCCGAGGAGCCCATCCATGGCTCCACCCTGGTGGCGACCGCACAGGGCGCCACGGATGAGGATAGCGATACCATCACCTATGAGTACGCCTGGAGCTACAGCGCTGACGGCTCCGCCTTCACCGCCATCGATGGCGAGGGCGAAGAGGGCAACGAGCTCTCCGCCGCCGACGCCATCAAGAAGGGCTACACCGTGAAGGTTGCCGCGAAGACCAAGACCACTCCCTACAGCGATGTGGATCTGGTCGTCACCTCCGAGAACGCCACCGAGGCCACCTGGACCATCGGAAACACCGCTCCCTACTTCTTCTACGTCGGCGATAGCCAGGCCACCGAGCCCACCGAGGCCCCCGCAGTCGAGGAAGCCATCACCTACGAGTGGACGGTCGCGGAGGACTCCGAGGCGTCTACCCTCTATGTCGCCGCATACGACGTGGATGTGGTTGACGGCGTGGATACTCTGACCTACTCTCTGGCCGAGGAGCTGGACGAGGCCGTCGGCACTGCCTCCATCGATGCGACCACCGGCGCCATCACCTTCCAGCCCGCCGAGGACTACTTCAATGACGGCACCGATATGCCCGTTTTGACCATCCAGGTCGCTGACGAATCCGAGGCCGGCGCCACCAACACCCTGACCATCTCCCTGAAGGTCACCTCCGTGAACGACATCCCCGTGGTGAAGGCGGAGGACCAGTATGTGCTGCCCGATGAGCGCGGCACTGAGATGACCGCCACCCTGAAGGTCTCTCTGGGCGTTGGCGAAGACGACCAGGAGCTCACCGAGGCGAATATCACCGAGGTCACCGATGAGGACGCCATCTTCGACGGCAATCCCGCCATCGCGGTCTCTGGCGACCAGGTCACCCTCACTTACACCGTGAAGTCCGATGCCGAGCTCGGAAAGAGCGCCTCCATCACCTTCACCGTCACCGATAACGGCACCACCGACGGCGTCGCAGATCCCAAGACCAGCGAAGCTGCTACCATCACTGTCTTCGTGGGAGCCTCCCCCTGGTATCCCATCGTCTCCTTCACCTGCTCCGATCCCGAGAACCACACTGACGGACATACCTTCGTGCTGAACGCCGAGGGCGAGGAGACCCTGAGCATCACCGTCACCGAGGAGGGACGCACCCAGCTGCTGCCCAAGGACTACTACGAGCAGGGCTTCGAGGGCTACAAGGGCGAGACCGACATCGATGTGAGCATCTACGTGTGGAGCCGCAGCAGCGGTACCACCGACGAGCTCTGTGAAGAGCGCGAGATCTCCGTCAGCGAATACGGCCTGCCCGGCACCGCCTCCAGCGATACCGAAAGCCTCACCGCCGACGAGAATGGCTACGTGACTCTGCCCGACATCAGCGTGCCTATGGCGAGCTCCTACGAGCTGGAGGTCGTGAACGAAGAGGGCGAGGTCGTCCAGACGATCGGTCCCGTGGACTTCGAGCCCAGCGAGAACGGCATGATCCTGCCCAACATCACGGGCCGCGAGCTGCAGATCTCCGAGGCCGGCAAGTACACCCTGGCGGTCACTGGCACCAACCCCGAGGGCGAGGGTCAGAAGACGGATGTCCTGACCATCGAGGTCCCCGAGTCCAGCGAGGCGGTCCTGGAGTGGGGCGAGTCTCCCGCTTTCGCGCCTGCCAGCGGAAAGGTGCTGACCAGCGGTTCCGTGAAGTTCGTCTGGCCCGTGGCCACCAACGCCACCAGCTACCAGCTGCGCGTCTACGGTGCCGATGGCAGCCAGGTCGCCGAGGTCTCTGACATCAATGCCAACAACGCCGTGGTGGAGCTGGAGATCTCCGAGGAGCCCACTTCCTACAGCTGGTATGTCACCGCCACCAATGGCAAGAAGTCCATCACCAGCGATACCCTCCAGTTCACTCTCGCCGAGACCACCGAGACCCCCATCGTCACCGGAGTCTACACCGAGCTCACGGATGGCGATAGCACCGGAAACCTGGTGCTGGCCACCGAGGGCGCGGTTGCGGAAGACGCAACCATCACCTTCGATGCACAGTACTTCTCCATCCCCGAGATGAAGTGGTTCTACGTCTACAAGGGCACCGCTACCATCACCGACGGCCGCATCGTCCTGGATATGCAGGGCGCTCCCACCGCCGCTGACGACTACGTGGCCCTGAAGCTCTACGCAAACGGCAAGGAGACCGGCGATTACGTGGTCTACCTGGTCCAGGACGGCGGAAGCCTGCAGAGAGACTAAACCGCCAAAGCCCCCTCTCTTCCTCCTTCCGGAAGCGTTCCGGAGGGAGGAAAGGAGCGGTGAAAGTGTCTGTTCTTGATTTGTTGAATACTTGGTTCTTAACAGAGGATAAAACAACACCATGAAGAAAACCCTCGCTTTTCTGTTCGCGGGACTGCTCGGTCTCTCTCTGACCGCCCAGACCGAGGTCCCCGTCGTCGAGGCCCCCGTCGCCGAGGCCCCCGCTACCGAGGAGGCGCCCGCCTTCGAGTCCGATAACGACTACTCCGGTGACTGGAGCATCTCCGTCGGTATCTCCTACCGAAACTTCCATCGCCCCAATCTGAAGGGCGGCTCCTCCCCCTCCGCCGAGGGATATGTCATGGACGAGACGGACGGCTCCCTGAAGGAGGCCACCCAGGAGAATCTGGACAGCGCCTGGAATGCCCGCTATCCCGGAATGGACCGCGGTGTGAGCCGTCTGACCTTCGGTGATATCGCCGGCTTCTCCGCCTCCGGTCGCGGCTCCTACGCCGATCGCGAGCGCATCGCGCCCGTCGTCGGATTCTCCACCAGCCTGTGGGCAAAGGACGCCCTGGATCTGGCGCTGGTCGGTAACTTCCAGTATTACACCATGGACACCAAGCTCCAGGGCCGCGGCAGTGACAGCACGGGCGCCAATCTCTACGACCGCTTCGTCTCCATCATCGACGGCACCTACACTCCCACCAGCGGCGATGCATCCAAGCTGCCCAGCAGCTCCTCCTACCAGGGCACTACCAACATCGCCACCAAGGTGAACTTCGACATGGATCTGTATGTCCTCGACCTGGGCCTCTCCCTGGGCTACAACCTGGACAATGGCCTGCGCGCCTTCGTGGCCGCCGGTCCTACCCTGTCCCTGGCTGACATGGAGAGCTCCGCCTACAACGCCGTGGGCGTCGGCTCCGGCAAGGACAGCAACTTCGGTCGCGACAACGAGAACGAGTTCAACTGGGGACTCTACGCCTCCGCCGGCGCCGGATACTGGTTCAACGAGACCATCGGAATCTCCGCCGAGTTGCGCTACGACAAGGCATTCGGTGACGTGGGCACCCGCTACGCCAGCCAGTCCCTCAATACCTTCGGCGGCATGCTGAAGATGCAGCTCCGCTTCTAGTCGGAACTCCTGCGGAAAAGGCGGTGCCGTCGCCATGCGGCGCCGCCTTTTTTGCTATGTAGACCATCGCTCACTTTTCGATAAGACTTTCTCCGCCGTTCCCATGAAGCGACTCCCCATAATCCTGATTCTCTGCCTCCTGCTCCTGGGAGTCGTTCTGCGTGCCCAGGAGGAGGAGACCGCCGTGACTTTGGCGACGAAGGCGGATTTTGGCGCGCTCTCCCTGGAGGGCGTCCTGGATGACGGGCGGGTGATGGCGCGCGGCGTCCCTGCTGGGAAGGCCGAGAAATTCGTGGGTGGATACCTGTTGGATGGCACGGAAGACTCCCGCAAGACGCCGCTTTTCGCCTACGAACCAAAGACGAATTACTTCAATTTTGCGTGGAAGGTCCGTTGGATGGGTGTCTCCACGGATGGAACGGGGGAGTTCCTGGCGCTGCGTCAGGAAGAGACCGATGCAACGGGGACGCACTATGCCCGCAATCTGGTCCTGGGTTCCGATGGCAGCAAGAAGACCGCGCCCTATGATGGCTTTGTGCTAGGCGACAATGGCGCCGCATTCGGATATTCTTTGTCGGACAATGAGCTCGTGCTCGGGTCGATTGCGGGGAATGTCTTCCAGAAGCAGAGTGTCTTGAATCCGACGAATTACGATGGCATCCCGCCGGTGGTGACCGCGGATTTTTCAGAGTATTTCTACATTTCTCGGGAGGGTGACAAGGAGTCCGGCATTCGTCGGGGAGTGCCTTCCGCTCTGGAGTCGGAGCCCGAATTGCTTTTTACTCTAGGAAAGCAGCAGTTGCTGGATAGCCAGGAGCGCTACTCCTGCCGGGAGACGGTCTGGATGGCGTGCAGTCCCCAGGGAGATGCCCTGGCGTATCCCTCTCGAAAGGGCGATGTGGGAAAGACGCGGCAATTCTGTCTGGCGGAGAAGAACGCCCTGGATGAATGGGATTCTCTTGTGCTCTCCGAACGCGAGGCATACGATCCCTGCTTCTCCGAAAATGGCCGCTTCCTCCTCTGTCGACTCCAGGACGGCACTCTGATCCGGTATGACCGCAACACCAACGAGAACCGCTCTCTGGGGACTGTGGCGCAATCCGGAATCTCGGAAGAGGGCGCCCTCTGCGTCCTCTCCCCCAATGGCCGGTACGTCTCCTGGATTGACGCCGAAGGACAGGTCCTCCGGGCGGATCTGGGCGCATCCCTCCAGACCGCGGAACCGATCCTGGTGGTGTCGCCGCTGGGAGCAGATCGCGTCGCCTCATTGGGAGTGGAGGTCAGCGGCGCACAGTCCACTACCACCATCTCCTGGAAGCTCGCGGATTCCGAGACTACTTTTCCGGGGACTATCCGCTCTTCCGAAAGCGGCGAGGAGATCTCTTCCGGCGTGGCGTATTCCGTGGAGACGCTCCCCTGGGTGGTAAGCGGCCTGGCCAATGAAGGACGATATGTTCTCGTCTATACCCTCGATGACGGCACCAGCTGCCAGCAGGAGCTCCGCGCCACAAATTTCCGGAGCCTGGCGACGGAGCTGGTCGCCAGCAAATCGCAGGTCTATTCCTACGATTCCGTCCATTTCGCGGATGCCGATACCCTCCTGACTCTGAGCTCCGCTCCCCTGGATAACCAGCGGCACACCGGCACCGCATTCTTCCAGCGGGAGGCCGACTCTGATGCCGTCTGGCAGGCACTCACGGCTGAGGAAGACGCACCGGTCTCCGGACAACAGGGTGCCTCCGGTGTGCTCTATTGGGTGGAGGAGTCCACTGGCGCGCTGCACCGCGGAACAGCAGTTCTCATCGACTCC
>CAZMWS010000080.1:0-8540 GCA_964570085.1 uncultured Lentisphaeraceae bacterium
AATCAAGAAGACAAGCGCCAACAGGGTGCCAATCCAGAATTTCCGCAGGCCGAATTTCCCCATTGCCGTCAGGCTGAGTGCCAGCTTCGGGTGGGTGAAGAGCAGCCGCAGCAGCTGCGGGTAGGTCACCAGCTCCGGGTGGAAGACCCAGTGCCGCTGATGTTCTCCGCGGGGTGGTCTGGAGGGGGTAGGGGAATCCATGGCGCGGGCTCCTAGGAGCGCTTCTTCTCCTTCTCCTCAAGACGACGCAAGACCGCCTCCTGCTTGGAGAGCTTCTTCAACTGGGGCTCCGCCGCCTTCTTCTCCTCGGCAGAGAGGTGGTCGTAGAAGAGCTTGCCGTCCAGGTGGTCGATCTCGTGCTGCAGGCACCGCGCCAGCAATCCGCCGCATTCGGCGGTGAATTCCTCGCCATTCAGGAGCCGCGCGTGGAGGACGACGGTGGTGGGGCGGGTCACATGGCCGTCCACGCCAGGGAGGCTCAGACAGCCCTCCTCGGAGGTGCTGGTCGCCTCGCCATAGGACACGATCTCCGGATTCACCAGCACGACCGGCATCTGGCTCTCCAGCATGAGCTCGCCCGGCAGGGCGCCGGGACGGCTCCGGCGGGTATCCGGATCCACGGTCATCAGCGCAATCATGCGGGTGTTTACGCCGACCTGCGGCGCCGCCAGCCCCACGCCCGCCACCTCGCTCTCCAATAACGACCGCACCAGCTCCTTGCCAAATGCCTTCACTTCCGGAGTGATCTTCTCCACGGGAGACGAAATGGCACGCAAGGCGGGATTGCCGTAGGCGACAATCCGCATGGGACGGCCCTTCATGAGCTGCTTCAAAAAATCGAACATACAATTGCAAATTCCAGGGGTATGCCGCTCCCAAAATGGGGGATGCGGACCGAAAACCTCATAATCTAACCCCAAACAGCAACGCCGCCTAGCAACGCGCGCACGAAGGCGCATCGTCGCCAGACGGCGAATCGGGGAAGAAAAATGCGCGCCCTGCGCGGGATTGTGCGGGGCGCGGTTTTGGGGGCTTTATGCCTTTGGCTCTTCCAGCTTGATGCGGGGGAAGAGGGAGCCGGGGATGGTGGTGACGGCGGTGCCGTCTTCCAGCTGGTTCCAGAGGGCGAGGGTGCTCATGGAGGGCACGATCTTGTCGTCGGCGATGCCGATGGCCTTCCGGAGCTCCGCCATCTTGGTGGGCATGACGGGGTAGAGGAGTCCGCTGGTGACGCGGAGTGCCTCGGCGGTATTCCGCAGGACTCGTCCCAGGGAGGCGATGTCGCCGTTCTTCGCCATGGTCCAGGGCTTCATGGCATCGAAATACCGGTTTGTGGCGGCCACCGCGCCCATGATGTCCGCAATGCCGCGGTCCAGCTGCATATTCCGGATGGCGTTCTCCCAGGAGGCGGAGGCCTTGTGGCAGGCATCGATCATCTCGGATTCGTCCGCGGTGGGCTCGCAGGCAGCGGGGAGTTTCCCGTCGAAGTTCTTCACGACCATGGTGCACATGCGGGAGAGGAGATTCCCCAGGTTGTTGGCAAGATCCGCGTTATACCGAGTGACGAAGGACTCCTCGGAGAAATTCGCGTCCTGACCCAACGACATCGCCGCCATCAGGAAGTACCGCAACGCATCCACGCCGTATTTGTCCGCCATGTCCATGGGATTGACCACATTTCCGACGGATTTGGACATCTTCTGGTCGGCGATGAGCCACCATCCGTGGGCGAAGACGGTCTTGGGCAGGGGCAGTCCCATTGCCATGAGCATGGTGGGCCAGTAGACGGTGTGGGTGGTCAGAATGTCCTTTCCGATGAGGTGGAAGTTGGCGGGCCACCAGGTCTTGAACTCCTCGTCGTCCTTCAGGTATCCCACGGCGGAGATGTAGTTGACCAGCGCGTCGAACCAGACGTAGGTCACGTAGTCGTGGTCGAAGGGCAGCTCGATGCCCCAGGAGAGGCGGGTCTTGGCGCGGGAGATGCAGAGGTCGTCCAGGGGCTGCTTCAGGAAGCCCAGGGTCTCCTGGCGACGGTTTGCGGGACGGATGAAATCGGGATTCTCCTGGATGTGCTTGATGAGCTGGTCCTGGTAGGCGCTCATCTTGAAGAAGTAGTTCTTCTCCACCAGGGTGTCCACCTTCCGCCCGCAGTCGGGGCAGCAGCCGTCCTTCAGGTCCTTGTCGGTGAAGTAGCGCTCGCAGCCCACGCAGTAGTTTCCGACGTAGTCGGCCTGGTAGATGAGCTTCCGGTCCCAGAGGTCCTGAAGGATCTTCTGGACCACCACGGTGTGGCGCTCCTCGGTGGTGCGGATGAAGTCGTCGTTGCTGATATTGAGGCGCTTCCAGAGATCCTGGAAACGGGTCACGTAGAGATCACAGTGCGCCTGGGGAGTGGAGCCGTTCTTCTTGGCGGCCTGCTCCACCTTCTGGCCATGCTCGTCAGTGCCCGTGAGGAAGTGCACCGGATCGCCCAGCAGACGGTGGCAGCGGGAGAGCACATCGCCCAGGATGGTGGTGTATGCGTGTCCGATATGGGGCTTGTCGTTGACGTAGTAGATGGGCGTGGTCAGATAGAAGTTCTTGTCAGACATAGGCTTTTTCGGGGGCTCTTTCGGGGGAAAAGAAACGGGGCCGCCGGCACTTTGGAAAGCCGTGGTGTCAGGCGGCCCGGAGGGAGGGGAGGGGAGATAGGGAAGGGCGCGGTCGGCTAGACGTTCTGCTTGCCGGCCTCGCGGTTCCAGAAGAGGAGGATCGCCAGCAGGGTCAACAGCGCATTCATGCAGAGAACATATGCCACGCTGTAGCCCATGTAGATCTTGGGGATGCCGGCCTCGCGGTTGTTGACGGAGGAATCGAAGTCCTGGCTGGAGAGCGCATCCGCCATCCAGAAGAGCTGCCAGTTGGGAATGGCCGCATAGACTGCGTTGACCACCCAGTTGCCGCTGGTGGGAACCGGGTTGCGGTAGGTGCCGCCTGCCGGCATCTTCGGAGGATTGGGAGAACGGCGGAAGATCACGGCATCCAGGGGCTCGCCCTGCTTGCGCTGGGCATCCGCGTAGTCGCCCAGGGCATGGTAGGTCCAGGCGCCCGTCTTGACGGAATACACTGCCATGCGCTGGGCACGGCCATGGAGGTCGTTGACGTCATGGCACCAGCCATTGCCGTCCTTCCAGACCGCCAACGGATCCTCGCCTAGAGTCGGCAGCTGCACGCTGGAGGGATCGTCGGTCCATACCACGAAGTCGCCCAGGGACTCCGCAGTCTGCGGGGCATCCCAGGACTCGATGTCCGCTAGCTCCCTGGGAGAGAACTGGTACTGCGCCACCCACAGCTGCTCCTTTCCGGGAGGCGGAGTGCGCTGCCAGGGCTCCTTCGTGTTTCGTCCCAGCACGTAGTCGCTCATGAGGCCCAGCATGAAGATCGCGCCGCACAGCAACAGGTTCGGGACCAGGCGGAAGCGGGTGGACAGCGCGGTGGCTAGGGTGCCCATGGACCAGCTGGAGAAGGTCACCAGCAACAGCGCGGGAATCACGCGGAAGGCGAGGCCCACGCGGTGTCCATCGGAGGTCTTGAAGTGCCCGATGACCGCAAATGCCAGCAGGACTACCATCAGCGCAATCACGGCGGCGCTGCAGAAGGAGGAGCGGGTCACGTAGTTGTAGGCGCCGGCAATCGCGATGGCAATGAAGATCGCCACGAAATAGCCGTAGAACATGAAGTTGTCGATCCAGAACTGGTCGGTGGCCGAGCGCAGGGCAATGAGGGTCGCCGTGCCGGTGATGATGCAGAATACCGTCAGCGCCGCCGCAATCCCCAGGATCTTCGCCACAATGAAGACCGGACGCTGCACGGGTTTCGACAGCAGCAACAGCGCCATGCCGTTGTCAATCTCGCGGCTGATGGCATAGCTGGCGATCATGATGGCCAATCCCCATCCAAAGACCATCATGGTGGCAATGGAACTGTCCACGACCAACTTTTCCTGCGCAAAGAAGACAAAGAGCGTCAGGATGGGATAGAATCCGATCAACACTAGCGCCGAAAGCAATACCAGCAGGAAGATGGGCTCCCGAAGGCTCTCGCGGAAGGTGTTCTTGGCGATTTGGTAAAGCGACGTGAACATGAATGAAGAAAAAGGAGGAGGGAGGAAGGAGGAAGGAGGAAGTTTGGCCAGGGTTTCGCCACGGAAGGCGAAACCCCGCGCCAATGCCGCGGCGTCAACGCCGCGGAAGTTGTTAGTGGCTAGCTGTTAGCCGTTAGTTGTTCGGTCGCTGCGCGGCTCTTCCGCGGCATTTCGGCCGCGGTGCCGCAGAATAGCGCCTGCGGCACCTTATTAGCTAGCCACTAGCCACTAACCTGCTAAGTGCTAGTTCAGCGCCTGCGGCACCTTATTAGCTAGCCGCTAGCCACTAACCTGCTAAGTGCTAGTTCAGCGCCTGCGGCACCTTATTAGCTAGCCGTTAGCCATTAACCTGCTAAGTACTAGTTCAGCGCCTGCTGCACCTTATTAGCTAGCCGCTAGCCACTAACCTGCTAAGTACTAGTTCAGCGCCTGCGGCACCTTATTAACTAGCCGCTAGTCACTAATTGCTAGCTACTTGCAGCTTGAAAGACTAGCGCCGTGCGCTAGTCTTTCAAGCTGTTTTCATTGAACTGCTTTTTGACTTCCTTGAAGGTGCGGCAGATGCTGGGCTGGTCCAGGATGTCCTCCATGGTGCGGGCATTGTATTCCCAGTTGTCGCTGTCCACGGTCATGACGCGGAAGTTCTCGCGGGCCATCTCGGCGTATTCGGCGGGCACGCAGTTCTGGTCGCCCAGGATGACGACGGTGCGGGGATTGAGGTACTGGATGAGATCCTGGAAGCGGCTGACGCTGACGGTCTCCACATCGTGGCGGGGCGCGGTGATGAAGTAGAACTGCGAGGCCTTTTCGCCGGCGGGAGCGGGGGTGAAGAGGAAGATGGGCTGCTTGGTGCGCTCCTGGCAGATCTCTGCCAGGATGCGGGGCTCCATGTAGTTTCCGGTGATGATGAGGGTCTTGACGCGTGCGCGGGAGGTCTTGCGGAAGAGGGCGCAGGAGGTCCCCATGAGGAGGAGGCACAGGAGGGAGGGCAGAGCCAAGTGGGAAAGGAGTTTCTTCATCAGAGGAGGTCCGTTTTTTCGTTCCAAGGATTCAAGAGGCAAAACAGAATGTTGTATACTATGGTCGCAAACAGAAAAGTTGCTCGTGCCTACCACGATTTTTTTGGGTTCGCACCCCCGCGAATGCCCATGGGGGGATCGCTCCACGGCGATAAAAGTCCCCTCCCCATCAAGCCCTTTCTTACCCCAGCACCACTCCTATGACGGAACTCAAGCCACTGCTCCCCAAGACCTCCCAGAAGCCGGCGCGATGCGCCATCTTCCTCTCCGGAAGCGGTAGCAACGCCGAGGAGATCCTCCGACGACTCCAAAAGGACCAGGCGGACGGCAAGACGCCCTTCCAGGTGCTTTGCCTGGTCACCGACGCCCCCGAGACCAGTCGCGCCCGGGAGCTGGGACAGCTCTTTGGTCTTCCCGTGGTGGAAGAGGATATCCGCGCTTTCTACCACGCCCGCGGCGAGGCACGCGTCTCTCTCATGACCGAGGCGGGACGCCAGATCCGCGAGGAGTGGACCCAGCGGCTGAGGGAACGCCTGGCGCCCATGGAGCTCTCTTTCGGAGTCTTCGCCGGATTCGTCCCCCTCACAAATCTCACCGCCGATCTCCCCTGTCTCAATGTCCATCCCGGCGACCTGACCTACCTCAAGGACGGACAGCGGCACCTGGTGGGACTCCACCAGATTCCCGTGGAACGGGCGATCCTGGAGGGACTGGATTGGCTGCGCTCCAGCGTGATTCTGGCGACGCCGGTCACCGGAAAGGGCGAGGACATGGATGGCGGGCCCCTACTGGGAATCTCTCCCGCCATGCCCATGGAGGTCTCCGAGGAACAGCTGGAGTCCTTCCGGAAAATCGCCGCCGCTCGTCCCGCAAAACGGCCCGTCGGCGGTTTCCACGACGCCCTGGAGGAGTTCGCTTGCCAGAAGCAAAATGAACTCAAGACCGCCGGAGACCTGGTGGTCTTCTATCCCACCATCTGCGATTTCGCCGACGACCGATACTACGTCGACGACGCCGGAAGGCTCTTCTTCCGTCACGCCCCCAACCACTTCCTCCCCATCGAGACCGTGGAACAGGGAAAGGACGGCGCCCGCGAACTCCTCTTCGCTCACTAAAGATCCGCGAAAGGAAAAGCGAGGGGGGCATGGGGCGGCTATTTAACCGTCCTGGAATCAAGAATATCACTGCTCCTCAAGGAGCGCCGCGACCCGCTGCTGGATTGCGGTCTCGATCAACGACAGCCGCTCCGCGGGTAAGTTATATCTGCGGTGCTTTCGGAACCGGAAGCCCAGGAGCCCCCGGAGGGCGTTCTTCCGCTCGTGGGGCAGGGTCTTCCTTGCCTCGCCGACGAAGTCGTCGTAGACGCAGGGCATCTGTGTCTTGGCGTATTTCAGGAAGCTCTTTTGGTCTTTCAGGGCATCGGGACCCGCGAAGTTGAAGAGGCTATTCCCGTGGTCGAAGAGGGGCGCCGGCGCGACAATCCGGTTGGTGCGACTGTCCACCAGGAATCCGAAATTCCCGTAGTGCCGATCCGTATTGAAGATCAGGGCATCGAAGAGGATCATGTCGTCCAGGGCGCGGGTAAATCGCCCGCCCAGTTCCTCGTAGTATTTCCGGACTGCCTGCATGCCGCCAGTGCGCACAATCCTCCCTACGGGGACGAAGGAGCGCTCCTTGCTGGTGAAGAGCTCGCAGGTGGAGCAGAGGAGGCCCTTCCAGCGGGAAAGACCATATGGCACGGCGTCCACGCCGAGAATCTCCGCAAGCTGGCTGGCATAGAATTCGGAGTAGGGCTCGTAGCCCGCATTGGAGGCGCCCATCGTGCCGCCCTTGAAGAGGACAATCCTTCCATCCAACCGACGCCAGCACTTGGGCAGCATGCCATTGGTGGTGAATTCGGGACTGGACGAGATCCCCGAGATGTCGCTGCTGCCATAGCCCGTGAAGGCGATCTGCCCCAGCACGCGGCTGAAGCGGTTGTCATAGAGGTTCACGGCATCGAAGATATCCCGGCTGCCTTCTTCTTTCACCCAATAGCAGTCGTTCAGGCTCAATCCCTTGGAGATCCGGAGCAGATCCAGGGGACGATTCGCGCTTAGCCCCAGGACAGAAAGGAGGTTGTCCACATAAGCACGGTTCTTGGGGATGGACCGATGGCGAATCCAGGACTCCAGTCCCCGCGGAGTGACCTCCGCTAAATCTAGCGGCAAATAGGCGCGGTTCTCTTCATGCGTCTCCAGGACGCGGAGGGATGCCTCCACGCCACCCTCCGCGGAAAATTCCACGAGGGGCGTGTCAAAATGCATGAGGGTGTAGTTCATGGAAGAGGTCGTTGCACGCTGGCAGAATGCTTACTGCATGCAGAGGAACGCCACGTATCCGGCGTAGTCGATCAGAAGGACGGCGCCCTCCCAGCGACGGATGGTCCGGCCGGTATAGGACATGACCATGAGGACCGCGGCAAAGGCGACCATGGCGATCAAATCGACGATCTGGATGCCGGCGGCCTGGAAGGGACTGATGAGGGGCGCGATGCCCAAGATGCAGAGAATATTGAAGATGTTGGAGCCCACCACATTGCCCACCGCGATGTCGTCCTCGCCGCGGATGGCCGCCACCACAGAGGTGGCCAATTCGGGAAGACTGGTGCCTACCGCCACGATGGTTAGGCCAATCACCGCATCCGAGACGTGACAGAGCTTCGCCACCACAATGGCGCCATTCACAAAGAGCTTCGCACCCAACACCAATCCCGCCAGGCCAATGACCACCAGCAACACCGCCCCCCAGAGGGGCATGGCGCGCTTGGACGCATGGCAGGCATCGCCATCCGCGGGGCAGGGCGCAGACGCCTCCGCAGTGACCCCGGAGACACTGCGCTCCCTCAGGGCATCATGCAACTGCTTCCACAGATAGGCCGCGAAGCCCAAGAGCAGCACGCCCGCCTGCCAGCGGGTCATGCCCTGGCTCATCAGCACAAAGGCGGACAGCACCACGGAGGTGACAATCATCACCGGGGTGTCGAAGAAGAGCATCCCGCGGTTGACCTTCATGGGGGTGATCACCGCCGCCAGTCCCAAAATCAACCCGATATTGCAGATGTTGGAGCCCACCACATTGCCCAGACTGATGTCACCCGAGCCCGCCAGCGCCGCCTGGATGCTCACCACCAACTCCGGCGCACTGGTCGCCGAACTCACCAGCGTGAGACCAATGATCACCGACGGAATCCGCAACGCCTCCGCAATCCGAACTCCACCCTTCACTAGCAAATCCGCGCCATAACACAAAAACGCCAGACCCAAAAGACCTAAAAGAATGGAAATCACGGAAGACATCATAATTTTGAAAAAGGAGGAAGGAGGAAGGAGGAAGGAGGAAGTTAGGCCAGGGTTTCG